>NZ_JAKKRK010000067.1:0-21606 GCF_025654545.1 Shewanella sp. SM20
AGCCTGTTAAGCCCATTGGCCTGGAAGTTGTTATGGCTAAAGACGGAAAAAAGCCAACCGCCCGAACAAGTCCCCAGTGTGCATTGGGCTTATCTAAGATTAGGAAAACTCGCGGGCTGGAATGACAGCAAACGAAGCGGAATTGTGGGCTGGGAAAGGTTATGGCAAGGATGGTTTAAACTGCAAACCATCCTTGAAGGTTACCAGCTAGCCTTGTCTCTTGAGCAAAAGATGTGATCAAGAGACAGCTATGCTCTTGGGGATGATCTCGTGCTCGATAGATTAAGCCGTTAATGCCATTAGCTTTTACGGCAAGGTGTTCAAATTAAGTTAAGCCAGTGCAATCAATACTGGATAGTTGGAATCGTTAGAATACGCATAGGAATCTGGCAAATGGGTTTGTAAGTTGATGTCATCATTTAAAATTTATTAACCCTATAATAATGCTTAATATTTTTACTATAAAAAGCCCACAAAACCCGATTACTGAACCATAAACACACTAACACCAACAAAATTTAATGTTGTAACTGCCTTTCGATTCATGCTCCCTTGGTAGAATAACCCACGAAACACCATAGCTCAGGTTCAGAATTGCCGCTTTCGAGCTTTTCCATCTTTATGTTTTATCAATTATTTTAGGGAGTAGTACGTATGGAGCAGTTATACGAACTGGCCCAAGCCATGATACACAATGATCTGGCGGTTTTAGCCAATCCTAAAATCGCCCTCATGGTCAGCACATTAATTTGTGGCTTTTTAGTGTTAGAAAATGGCTTTATTCCCACCGCATTTTTACCCGGAGATAGCCTACTCTTTCTCACTGGAGTGCTGATTTATCAAGATATTCTTCATATCGGTATTATGCCGTTATTGGTTCTAGCAACCTTTACAGGTACAGCTATAGGTTATTTACAGGGGCGATTTTTAGGGCATACCCAAATTTACCAAAAACTGCTGTCGAATATTGATATCAAACATCAGGAAAAAGCGACCCACCTTATTGATAACTATGGAGTGATAACCCTGCTACTCGCACGTTATATTCCTTTTGTTCGTACCGTTTACCCCTATATTTTAGGTGCAACGGGTATTTCTTCCCGTCGTTTTTTACTCATTAACTTCATCAGTTCAATGGTGTGGATTTTTTCCGTTGTTGGTTTTGGGTATCTCATTAGCCATACCCAATTAGCAACAAAATACCAAACACAATTTATGAGCATAATCATTTACTTACCTGTAGCCTTGCTTACTTTCGGTATTATTGCCTTAGTGTACAAATGGTTAAGTAAAACAAAAGAGGTTTAGGTGCACTCAGTCAATCGACTCACTTATCGACTTACTTATCGAAAATTCCTATCTAAACTGACTTGGATAATCTTGTATACTGGCGGCCACGCAATGACGATATAACGAAAGCGTGCACTAGACCGCATGATGAGCGACTAAGCTGCACCAGAACGCAACACATTAGGATGACCATGTTAGGAACGCTAAAAAAGATGCGCGTGCAGTTAGATGACGCGCAACAAGTGCAATATCAACTCGTTGTTGGTGATGAGTTGCTTCCGCTCAATCCATTGATAGGCAAGCAATTAACCTTGACCCACACGGGCAATATCTTCTGCTGCAACTGCGGTAAAAAGAGCAAGAAGAGTTACTCGCAGGGCCATTGTTTTGTCTGTATGCAAAAGCTGGCGAGTTGCGATATGTGCATCATGAAGCCGGAAACTTGTCATTACGACCAAGGCACTTGCCGCGAACCAGAGTGGGCCCAGAGCCACTGTTTTGTGCCGCATTATGTATATCTGTCGAATACTTCGGGCGTTAAAGTCGGCATTACCCGCCACACTCAACTGCCCACCCGTTGGATTGACCAAGGTGCTACCCAAGGTTTACCGATTTTTAAAGTCTCAACAAGACAGCTCTCAGGCTTAGTCGAAGTAGAACTGGCAAAACTGGTTAATGATAAAACCCATTGGCAAGCCATGTTAAAAGGCCATGCCGACGATATTGATTTAAATGCTAAGGCGGCGGAACTGATCCCACAAATTGAGGCTAAGTTGCACGAAATCGGCATGCAAAAAGGCGATTACAGTATCGAGCGTTTGCACGAAACGATTCAGCCAATTCATTATCCAATTGACACCTTTCCGAAGAAGATCACTTCGCACAATTTCGATAAAGATGTGGTCGTCAGCGGAATTTTGCAGGGGATCAAGGGGCAGTATTTAATGTTTGATACGGGCGTGATTAACATTCGTAAGTTTTCATCCTACGAGATCACAGTCGAGCACGACTGAAACAGTCTGAAATCAAAATGGAACTTCCCTCCATTAAAATGAAAAAGCGCGGCAGTTTTCACTGTCGCGCCCTTTATTGAGATGGCTATCACTAAAGTACCATGTCCCACAGTTCAAAAATGGGAGCTAGCACCACAAACATGGGACCAAGACACCTCAATTAAGCACTAATCCCGTTTATCTGGCGAATGCTCCAACCAAAATGCTGACTCAATTCACTTAGAACTGAACTAAAGCTCAAACGCTGACTAAAGAGCCACATTAACCGACGGCATATTGGCCAACATACTGGCAATGAGACTGTCGAAATTTTCGGTTAGCTCATCCATCTTTTTAATGTTGCCAAAACCTTGGGCAAGCACTCGCCAAATTGGCTCATCAACGCCCTGTATTTTAGTGGGTTTAAAGAGCGCTATCACCACGGTACCTTTGTCATACTTTTGGGTATTAACACCGTCGGTTGACAGCCCAGCGACTAACCCTGCCACTGCCAAAATTTGTTCATCGCTCATTTCAGTTCCCATAGCGACGCCAAAGCCAACCTGAAAATCCGCCAGTAGTGGATCTTCGACCCAGCGATATCCCTTACTCTGCAAAGTTTGCTTTAATACGGCTTGCATGTGTTGCAACACTGGCTGCGGATCTAAGCGTTTATCTGTGATGATTTTTTGAAATTTAGGATGCCAAGTGAATGTCATTGCCGTTGACGGTAATTCACTGAGATCACCAGACATCACGATTGTGGTTCGCAACGGCTGCGCCGCGTTATCCGTCACAGTCACGCACCCAGTAAGACCTAATACGCTGCTAAAAAGCAGTATTAACACTCTCAAATACCGACTTAACACTCGGTCGGGAGCCCAGCAAGGAACTCGACTGAACTGTCGATTTAGCACTCCATTTAGCTCACTATTTAATGATGGATTCATCATGCCCTGTTACCTCAATCTATAAAATGCTGTCTAAGGATAGTTGCTATTACTAAAACTGAAAGCTGATATCCATCATAGTGTTAAATCAGCATATTCCAATATATCTTGATTTTCGTACTAACACAGAAAACCATCAAACTGCGCTAGCCCTATTCTCACGCCATTAATCCCATCGAGGCATGTACATATTTTGTTATTCTTTTTAGTTTATAAACTCACTATGTCATATAGGCGCGGCAACATTTAATCGCTAGAATGCCTCGCCTGCGTTGCAATCAAATGTCGCAATTATAAATAATAGCAACACAGTATTACGTAACGTCTGATGAGTAAATCGCAGGCTCAATGCGGCAAATAATCACAATGCCATAAAACTAAAATAAAAGGTGTGGATCTATCTATGGAGTTAATACTCGCTATCGCGTTGTTTGCCTTTTCATCGGGGATCACCCCAGGGCCTAACAATATTATGCTGATGACCTCAGGGGTAAACTTTGGCGTAAAACGCAGTATTCCGCATCTTATGGGAATAAGCCTTGGCTTCCCGACTATGATCCTCGCGATAGGTTTGGGCTTGAGCGCCCTATTCCAAAGCTATCCTATCATCCATCAAGTGATTAAAGTCGTCGGCATAGGTTACCTTTTGTATCTGTCTTGGTTGATTGCCAACAGCAGTAGCAAGATGGAAGGCAAAGCCATTGCTAAACCCTTCAGTTTTATCCAAGCCGCGGCCTTTCAATGGGTCAACCCTAAGGGCTGGATCATGGCCGTGGGCGCGATTGCGACATTCACGTCAGTACAGCAGGATTTGACCCCGCAGGTCATCACTATCGCAACGGTATTTTTGTGCGTCGCCTTTCCCTGCGCTATCGTCTGGCTCGGCTTTGGTGTAGCCCTTAAACGCATTTTAAAAAATGAGCGCCAACAGAAGATTTTTAATATCAGCATGGCGCTCTTGCTTGTGGCGTCTATCATCCCTATGATCGCCCCCTAATTTTTAAGCACGAGCAAACGACCGCCATGAACGAAATTGACATGATCACTCAACAAACCGACGACTGGGTGAAAAAAGTGATCATGAAATACAATATTTGCCCCTTCGCCAGACAAGAAGTCGAGCGCGGCAGTATTCGGTATCTGGTGGTGGAACAAACTAAAGTCAAACTCGTGCTTAAGGCATTGATTGAAGAGTGCCAATACCTCGACGCCCACCCCGAAGCCGAAACCACGCTGTTTATTCTGCCCCGAGGTTTTGAGGGTTTTTATGCCTATCTCGACCTCGTCGACATGGCAACCGATACGCTTATCGAACACGAGTACGAAGGCACTTACCAACTCGCCACCTTCCACCCAGACTATTGTTTCAATGGTGAGCCACAGGACGGGGCAGCCAACTTCACCAACCGCGCGCCCTACCCAACCCTGCACATCATTCGCGAAGCCAGCATGGAGCTCGCTCTTGCCAGCTACACAGATCCCGAAACCATCCCAGAACGCAATATTGCCTTTTGCGAACGCAAAGGCAGCGACTTTTTCGTTAAGTTGTTAGCAGAGTGCATGGGGAAATAGCTTGAGCGCCTCAGAAATAGCTGAGAGAGATGGTAAATATAGGAAGTTGTAGAGCAATCACTTAACCTTGGTATCCAAAAATTAAGCACTGTCACTCCAGTGACACGCCGTAAACTCGTCCCTGAGGGCTCGACGACAGCATCCATGCCGCCAACGGTCACTTACATGTCAGTGCTTAATGCCGTGGATTTTTGTGTATACCTACTGACCGTGAAGCAAAGATAGTAGGCGAAAAACGGGACAGAAAATGTGCGCACCACATGCGACCCTAACTACAGTTCTTTAGAATTTATTATATAAATTCTAAAGAACGCTGTGATGACATTTTATCTTAGGCCATTCAAAAAATTGACTGTCTGAAGTAACAAGTTGAAAATGCTATACTCGCTCGCTTATGTATTCACTAATTAAAGGATTAAAAATTGGCCATCCCTAGAGTCTTTATAAGTTCTACATGCTACGACTTAAAGCATATTAGAGAAAACTTAAAATACTTCGTTAAGACTATAGGCTATGAGCCTGTACTATCCGATGATGGTGATGTTTACTACAGTGTAGATGCGCATACCCACGATGCTTGCCTTACTGAAGTAGCCACTTGCCAACTGTTTATCTTAATCATAGGTGGGCGCTATGGTGGAGAACATAAAGGTAAGGAAGGTTCAATTACTAACAACGAATATCGAGAAGCGGTTAAAAATAAAATTCCAGTTTTCGCTTTGGTTGAAAGTGCTGTGTATTCAGACCATTACACCTATAACTCTAACAAGAAAACTAATCCTGAATTCTACGAAAAAATTACCTACCCCAGCATAGACAACATCAAAATTTTTGGTTTTATTGACGAAGTTAGAAAAAATAGCCTTAACAACGCTATTGTTTCATTCAACGATTTTTCTGATATGGAAGCATATTTGAAGAAACAGTGGGCAGGTATGATGTATGACTTGCTTGCTGAAAGAACAAGAAATGATAATGCTAAAATAACCAATAGGTTAATTGATGATCTAACAATAGCAGCGAAGAAGTCCGAAGAGTTAATCAAAGTATTACTTAGAACAACTGATGCTGAACACGCTGAAGATAAAATCAGTGAAATAGAGTTATTAGCTCAAGCAGAAAGTTTTCCAAAACGCATCGATGACCTATTTGGTAAAGTATTTATTTCAGATATACCTGGATATGAGATCCCTGACATACAAAATTACTCGAAATGGTTTGAGTTTTTAGCTGCAACTATTGACTTTAAACTGATAACAGAAACTGAACATGATAAAGAAGTGGTGTATATCGTCTACGCATCAAAACAATATGTTGAGCTAAAACGTAGGGTTGGGGACAAACAAGAGGTAGTCAACTATGACGAAATTCAATCATCATTTGAGGCGCTTAAGCAAGTAGATAAAAAAACTAGAGATATTATTCTGTCTAGTATTGTTGTTCCATTTTAAGTCGTACTAAATGCAATTATAAAAGTCTGTAGTTGTATAAACTAGTACTTGCTACTCTATATTCCTGCTTTTACGACCAATAATGGCACATTGCGATACAAAGACTAAAGTGACTATCTCAGCAAGCATAGCTTTTATTTTTAATATACCTAACAAAAACACTTAAGCTTCAGAAATACACCATCCCCTCGGAGTTGCCGCAGGGCGAATAGGCAAATTGCGTGAGTCTTGCCATGGATGGCAAGCTAGCTTTCGCAGGTGCAGGGACGCATCCTTCGGAAGCGATAGCAAATTTGCCAATAAGCACAAGGGGCTTTCAACTCCGTTGGGGGCGTCTTGGAGAATCCAAGGAGGATAGGACGAGCAGTCCTCCTTGGTCGGGTGTGGGGTGAAGCCCCACGACTTTGACTTTGAAAATCAATAAAAAACAAAGTTTAAAAGAAAAATCCATTGATAAATAAAGAGAATTAAACCCTTAATCCCCACACATCAAAGGCATCACGACTTAATTGTTCCCTAAAATCTGGGTGAGCGATGGCGATCAGCGCTTGTGCCCGTTCGCGCAGTGAACGGCCGCGTAGATTGGCGGCGCCGTATTCGGTCACAATGTAATGCACATGGGCACGAGTGGTGACAACCCCTGCGCCAGGTGATAACACGCTTGCAATGCGAGAAAGCGTTCCCCCCGCGGCAGTGCTGGGCAGCGCAATAACAGAACGACCACCTTCAGATAACCCTGCTCCGCGGATGAAATCCATCTGGCCGCCAACACCTGAATAGATTTTAGTGCCAATGGAATCGGCACACACTTGGCCTGAAAGGTCGACCTGCAGCGCCGAGTTAATCGCCATCACATTGGGATTTTTACGGATAATGGCCGTGTCGTTGACTTGCTCTATGTCCATAAAGATAACCGCAGGATTATCATCAACATAGTCGTATAATTTCTGGCTACCCAGGGCGAAACCTGTGACGAGTTTTCCCGGATAAAAACGCTTCTTGCTGTTGTTAATCACGCCCTTTTCAACCAGTTGCAATATACCGTCAGAAAATAGCTCAGTGTGGACGCCTAAGTCTTTATGTTCGGTTAAGCAAGACAGCACGGCATCAGGGATCGCACCTATACCCATTTGCAAACAATCGCCATTACGCACCAATTGAGCAACATTTTTACCGATCGCCAAACTCACCGCATCCCCCGTCGCGAAAGAATGAATGGGCAACGCCGCGCTCTGTTCATACACAGCGGCAAAACGGTCGATATGGATAAAGCTGTCACCATGGGTGCGCGGCATTTGTGGATTAATATGAGCGATGATCTTACCCGCGACTTGGCAAGCTGCGAGCGTTGCTTCAACCGAAATGCCTAAGGAACACATGCCATGCTTATCGGGTGGCGACACTTGGATAATTGCGGTATCTATTTTTTGCTCGCCGGAACGAAATAACTTAGGCACTTCAGACAGGAAAATCGGCACATAATCCGCGTCACCACTTTGCAGTAATGCCCGCGTTGGCAGCCCACCGAAAAAACATCGATGGCGTAAATGCCCCTGTAAACTGGGATGGCTTAAGGATTCGGCGCCTTCAGTATGTAACTGTAACAGGGTGAGATTTTCTTTGGTGAGTGCATGCTGCGCCAACGCATCTAATAAAATGCGCGGAGTGGCGCCCATGGAATGAGTCCACAGCGTCTCGCCGCTTTGAATTAAAGCAACCGCATCGAGCGCGCTATGACAAATGATTGGAGGCATAATGAATTCCCTTCGCTAAGCATGATGGCGGAAATCGCCCTAGCGGCAGTGTAAGGGATATCCTAATTAAGCAACATCGATTTCAATGGCTTAGCACGACTGTTTACTGATAATTTGCGCTATATCAAAACTCGGCACTTTGCCCTTGATGATGAAACTCAGTACAGGGTTAATCCAAGCGCTTCGAAAATCTCATACTGGCAATCAATAACCCAATACAAGTAAAACCTATCATCCACAGGGCATCAAATTGCAGATCCATCACTTGGGCATCGTGCAGCACTATAGCCCGTGACATGCGCATAAAATGGGTTGCGGGTAAGGCTTCGGCAATCCACTGCGCCGCGATAGGCATGGCTTCGTAGGGGAACATAAATCCCGACAAGAGAATCGATGGCAGGAGGATAAATACCGTCATCTGCATCGATTGCAACTGGGTTTTCGCTATGGTCGAAATCACTAATCCTAAGGTTAAACTGGCGCAAATGAACAACATAGCGGCAAGGGCGATAGAATCAAGCCCGCCGCGAATGGGCACATCGAACAACAGATGCCCCGCGCTCAAGATAATGGTCACTTGCACAAAGCCAACCATCACATAGGGCACGATTTTACCCAGCATCAACTCCAGTGGACGCACAGGCGTAGTGATCAAAAACTCCATATTGCCCTGCTCGCGCTCACGCACTATGGCGGCGGAAGTAAACATCACCATGGTCATAGTCAAAATCACCCCCAATAGGCCGGGCACTATGTTGACCACAGAACGTTGTTCTGGGTTGAAATATTGCACCACTTCAAAACTCGGCATCGCCGTTTTTAGTGCTCTTCCTGCGACTTCATCCAGTGGCATTTGCCTTAGGCTACGAATAGTTGAAGCGACAACCGTATCCGAACCATCCACCAACCATTGGCCAGCGGGTTGTGCGATATAGGACTGCGCTAAATATTGCTGACCCACAAAGCTTGGGTGACGCACTAAACGCTCATCAAGATCGGCGGGCAAATACAGCACGGCTTTGACTTCGCCGCGAGTGATCGCCGCCTCAGCCTCGGCTGCACTTAAATATCGCTGCTTAAAATCTACGACCTGCGTTGCTTCCACCGCCTTAACCAGTGCGCGACTGTAGGCTGAATCACTTAAATTAACTAACCCAGCAGGCAGATGGCGAGCATCGGTATTGATGGCATAACCAAACAACATCAGTTGCACTAACGGGATCATGACTATCATGCCAAAGGTCATGCGATCCCGCGACAACTGCCGCAGCTCTTTGACCACAATCGCAAAAATCCTACGCCACATGGTCAGTCTCTCCCTTGGACACCCCTGCCAAACGCTCGCCGGTGCAAGTGACAAACACATCTTCTAAGCTAGCGCGCACTTCTTCCATCATCCGGCTGGCAACCCGAGGTTTAAGCCAAGCGAGCGGATCTTCAATATCGCTGCGCACTAACACCCGCAAACGACTGCCGATTTGCGCCGCCGACAATACCGCAGACTCGCTAATCAATGATTGCTTTAAATTGCGTAAATCATCCCCTGAGATCTCAACCACCCGAGCGCCCATCGCCGCCATCAGCTGCTGGGGTGAACCGTCGGCGCGTTTTATCCCCCGCTCTAAAATCGCCAGACCGTGGCAACGCTCGGCTTCATCCATATAGTGAGTCGACACAAGAATCGTGGTGCCTTGGGCACAGAGATCGAATAAGCGCTCCCAAAACTCGCGCCGATTCTCGGGATCGACCGCCGAGGTCGGCTCATCGAGAAATAACAATTCAGGGTGATGCAAGGTCGCTGCCGCTAAGGCCAAACGCTGTTTCTGGCCGCCACTCATGGAGCCCGCCATTTGTTTCTCGCGGCCGACTAAATCGTACAGCGTGACTAACTCGGCTATCCGCAGCTTTGAGGCTCGGCGGTTCAAACCATAAATTTGCGCAACGAATTCTAAGTTTTCCCGCACAGAAAGATTGTCGTACAGGGAGAATTTTTGCGTCATATAGCCAATGCGGCGACGCAGTTTTTCCTCGGCGCCGGGTAAGGTTTCACCCAATACGCGGATATTCCCCGATGTGGGACTCAGTAACCCAGTCAACATGCGAATTGAAGTCGATTTCCCGCAGCCATTGGGGCCGAGAAACCCATAAATGGTTCCCTTGGGAATGGCGAGGTCGAGGTTTTCCACCGCATTGACTCCGCCAAAGGCGCGGGTCATCCCTTGGGTCTCGATAGCAAAATCAGCGCTTTTCATGGCTGATCCACTTTTGGCTGCACTCCTTGCAGCACATCGAGTTGCAGCACATCGAGTTCAACTTCTAATGCCATACCAGTAGGTAGGTCCTGATCTGTGGCGGAAATCGTGATATCGGTCAAATACATCAGCCGCGCTCGATCACGTTCATTTAGCGCATAAAATGGCGTGTAAGCAGGTTGACTGCGAATATTTCGCACAGTGCCAGCAATCGGTATCTCGCGGCCATCCACAAGAATATTGACGCTATCGCCCGCCTTCACTCTGTCTAACCAAGTCGCGGGCAGGTAAACCCGCACATAGGGATTATCGCTCGCCAGCAAACCAATCAACTGAGTGCCTGCGGCAATGCGATCGCCGGCTCGCCAAGGCAACGTATCGACAACGGCATCACGCGCCGCCACTAAGCTCAAGTCTGCTAAGGCTTTTTGTTCGATGGCTACACTGGCGCGAGCTGCGGCCACCGCCGCTTTGGCCTGCTCTAGCTGCTCACTACGGGTGCCATTTTCTAGTAGTCGCAGGCTTTGCTGCGCCTCGGCTTGCTTAGCGAAACTGGTATCCAGCGCCGCACGGGCCGTATCTAAATCCGCTTGGCTAAGTACTTTAGTGGCAAATAAACGGTTTGTTCGTTCAAAGGCTCGCTGAGCCTCTTTCACGCTGGCATTTGCCCCGTCGAGCACGGCCTTGGCGCGTTCTATATCCTCTAAACGCGCACCTGTGACCGCCTCAGAAAGTTTAGCTTTAGCCTGTTCAAGCTCGGCTTGGCGCAGGGCGAGGCGCGCATTAGCAGAGGTTGTATCGAGCTGAATTAACACCTCACCCGCCTTAACCTGTTGACCTTCAACCACATTCACTTGAGTAATCAACTCACCTACGGGCGCAGTAAGCGTCAGCCTGTCCCGCTCAACAGTGCCAAGCACTCTGGGCGGCGCTTCGGTGCAGCCGACTAATAGCAAGATCACACAACCCACACTCACGTGCGTCAGAATCTTAAAATTCACACCCATTACGACTTCCTCGGTTCACGCAGTACACCTTGGGTAAAAACCTGCATATTGTGCAGCGCTAAACGCTGTAAACCATCAGCATCGGCACTAAAAAAACCGAACTGACGCATTAACACCGGGGGCGCAATAAGCGGAAAAACCATCAGACTCACGAAACTGAGGCGTACTAAATCGGGATCTAATCCCTCCTTCAATAGCCCCGCATTGACTAATGTGGATTCGAGCCATTGCCGCGAGAGGGATAAAATTTGCTCAAAAACAGACAACATAATGCGATAGGGTTCTGAGCCATCGCCTTCTTGTAACACCCGTATAATCAACCGTGGCAATCCCAGGTTGGGTGCCATAACGCGATAATATGTCTGCATAAGTTCACCCAAGTTATTAGGGGCATCCGCAGCGGATATTTCGCGAAAACGCGCTAATACGGGCTCAAGGGTTTCCCGCACCATTTGCTCGAACAAGCCCGCTTTCGAACCAAAATAATAACGAATAAGTGCGGCATCAACCTCGGCTTCGCGGGCAATTTCACGGGTAGAAACACTGGGATAACTGCGATGACTGAAGAGCCTTAGGGCTGCGATAATTAAGCGTTGGCGGGCATCGGAATCCCCTTTAGGACGACCAGGAGTCTGCGGCTGTGATTCAGTTTGGGCGGTAAATGGCACAACCCCCTTTGGGCGACCGGGAATAAGCGACATGGCAAGCTCCAGCAAAATTCATCTATTGATGAATATACTGAAAAGCAGCGTAAAAAGGCAGCAGTTAAATTCCTCATTTTCATTGATATTGAGGAATTTAACCCTAGGACTGCATGGTTAAAATTTAGATACCGTTCAATCGAAAAATTAAGCGGCCTTCTATTAAAGATTTATACAGTCAAAGCTTATGCGCCTTTCACTATCGCACTCAAACGGGTAATGAATTGCTGTACGGCTTCAACCGTGTCAAAACTAAAGGCAAGGCCATAGTGGGTTTCGGTCAAACTCTTATGCAAACGTTTGGGGAAACGAGTCATCTCGGCATTGTGGAAATAGTCGTATTTGGCATGCACGCCTGCAATAGTGGCAAGTTCGCCGGAAAAGACTTCAAATGCGGGGCGAATAATCAAGTTCGGTGATTTACCGTCGAGGTGTAAATAGAACGCCTCTTTGGTTTCTGGGAGCATGTATTCAGTAATGTTTTTTATGGTGAAATTAGTGCGACATTGCAGTCCACTTAAGCAACTCACTATCTTATTATGTTCTATCGCCAAACTTATTCTCCCGTGTTTGTTGTCTATTTAGATTAAACCTGCCCATATCGCGCTACTTTTTCTACTCCCAGTCAATCCATGGCTCAGATGACTGATTAAGATAAGAAGAATATCATCTCGGCAATGTTGGTTCTTATCCCGTTTATCCCACTTTACCTCAGCTCAGCCTAATCGGTTTAGTCTTTAAATGCACTAAAGTGATACCCATATCCCAGAGTAAATGGGCGAGTTTGAATTATTTATCACAAAAAACCTTTATATACAGAATGATAAACTGATTAACTCAAACGCTAAGCGGGTGTCACAGAAAATTCTTTTGTGTAAGCAAATCGCTATTTCAAACACGATAAAACACAACTTAGTTTATTAGGCATTGCTTATCATCAGGTTGTCAGCCTTTAGTTTGACATTAAAACGAACCGTTCAAAATGCGACCCAGCGATTCCATTTTATGATGATTGTTTTACTTGCCAGCTTAAAATGTTGCGTCTAGGTTAATAAGCTTGAGTTAAGTCCTGTTGATAATGGCTAAGTTACGGCAATCACATTTGATGCCAACGTAAACTAGCGCATTCACGCTATCCCGTCGTGTTCAGGCCTTAAGTCATGTTTTACCCAAAGTGAGTAACCCGCGCTTAAGCGCCTATAAACCGAGCCATGCCAGCCGATTTCAAGCTTATTTACGGCAAATCCTGCATTAACTGACTTGCCCTGAACTGTCGCAACGGACTGGCGGCCACAATCAACAAGACCAACAACACGAGATATAGCCATGAAGATCAAAAAAGCCCTCATGCTCTTGGGTCTGTTCGCTGTCAGCCCAGTCACGTTAGCCGCAACCGGAGTCGCCTTTATCCATGGTACGGGTCACCAGACCAATGCCTTAGCCGATTACTGGACGCCCGAATTTGTTAACTCAGTGCGCCAAGGCATCCCAGTGCCAAACAATTACACAGTGATCAACTGCGACTTTGACCAATATATGTGGGAAGAAAGCGCCGCAGGTTGTCTGGCGACGCAGCTTAATAGCTTTATCCAAGCCAAAAATATCGACGACTTAATTCTGCTGACCCACTCCAATGGTGGCAACGTAGTGCGGTGGATTTTATCTAACCCAACGTGGGACAGCCGTTATCCTTCAGTGATCAACGCCACCTCAAAGGTTATCGCCATCGCACCTTCCAGTGCTGGTACGCCGCTGGCCGATGCGGTGAACCAAGGTAATGTGTTCGAAACCAGCTTAGGCTGGCTCTTAGGCTATGGCAGCAATGCGGTGAAACAACAGCAAGTCGGTTGGATGGCAAACTACAACAACGCTTGGCTTAATGGCACAGCGGGTCGCCCATCGCTGGGTAAACCCTTCGAAGTCGTGGTGGGCTCAGATGTTGATTCCGCCATTTGGGACAGCGACAGTTACTGCGCGGGTTATCAATACCAAGTCGCGCTCGAAACCACCCAAAACTGGCTCGATAGCTGCTCCGACGGCTTCTTAAATTGCAGCTCACAAAAGGCGGCTGGCACTGTCTGGTTTACCGATAAACAAAAGACCCGTGGCCAAGAACCCTTAAGCCATCAGCAGAGTCGTCGTACGTGTTTCAATTTAGACACGCTGATCCGCAACCACATTTAAGGAGCACTAAGATGCACACACTCAGCAAACTTGCCAGTGTCTTGGCGCTAAGCGGACTGCTTGCAGCCTGCCAAGATGAAGCCACACCCATAGATCCCAAAACCAATGCCAGCCCTATGTATGCCAAAGGATTAACCTTAGCTGCGCCGAACGATACCGATTTAGTCGATAGCAATATTGCCAGCCCAACACTCACGCCCATCAACACCAGTACGGATTACATTAGCTTTATCACCCCGCTGTACGGTGAGTATCAAGCGAGTATGCTTAAGCTGGAGCAAGCCAGCCAAAGTGACGAGTATTGGGTCAATGTAACCGGCGCACAGCTTAATGCAGGCGTGGGCCTCACCATGAGCCAAGCGTCGAGCTTAGTGCGCATTGCACCTCGGGGCGATACCAGCTCTGGTACTTTGATGCACGCCGAGGTCATCGCCCCTGAGCGCGTACAAATTCAGCGCGTTACCCCTAATCAGTCACCCCAAGGCAAAGCAGCCAACAGCAGTGGAATAAACACCAATGAGTCACTGGTCAAATCAATGGTCAACGCCGATGCTTTGGCTAGCGCAGGGTTAACCGATGATTCCAGTGCGCTGCAAATGTCGGCGAAGGCCACACCGGGCGAATATCGCCTGCAGGTCAGCCAGCCGTTAACACCGAGCGCCAGCTACTTAGTCAATGTGAAGGAAAAAGGCTCGCCCTATCAACTGAGCGTCAAAGCCCCCATAGCCATCGCGGCGGATGCGCAAACCCTTGGGCTTGAACTCGCACTCAGCCAAAGTGATAACGCCTTTGTGCCACAGGCAAAACTCAAGCAAGCCGATGGCAATATGCAACCGCTGGCGATGGTAAAACAAGGGGGGACATGGCAAGCGGTGATCCCCGCGGGCGTCGCACTTTCGAGCAGCAATGCAGGTTTCAGTGAAATTGAAATCACAGTGCAAACCCAAGTCGATGGCCGTCCAGTGCAGCGCACGGTCAAATCTGTCTTTAAGTCTTTTGTCAATTCGGCGAGCATCAAGCCCGAAGTGCTCACGATTTGGGATAAAGGCTTGCCTAACCAAATCAACTTTGAGTTATCGGTCGCCGAGGCGGGACGTTTTGGCTTAAGTGGCACGTTAACGGGCACCAATGCCGAAGGTCAAAAGGTGGCGATTCTACGCACCCAAGCGGCCAATTGGCTGACCCCAGAGTCGCCGAAGTTAAAGCTGATGTTAGATCCTAAGCTCATCCAAGCCTCGGGTTTACAGCCGCCCTTCGAACTCAATGAGTTAGAACTGCAAGATCAAGGTCAAATGGCCAGATTAAGCTATCAAGCCAAGGCACTAACCTTAACGCGCTAATCCAAAGGGACGAATGTTAAGGGGCTAACGTTAAGATACTCAGCTTAACGTGCTGATAAGTCAGGCTTGTTAGCCTTAAGTTCCTCTCTAATACAAAGTGCCCAATCACGGGCACTTTTTTATTGTTGATCTTTTGCAATCTACACCTAAAAGCCATCACCTTATTTAACATCTAGCGCAAAGCACAAACTGTTGACAGAAAAATGACAAGCTAAAGACTATTTACCACACCTCACCCTGATAAAATTTACATTGATTATCAAGGGTTATTCCTTTTAAATAACAATCATCAACGGCATAATGTCAACGTCTTGACATCAGACCTTTGAATGACAAGCACAGATCTTTATAACAATACGTATAACAATAAGAGTGACTCACGGCGCAAGTTTTTACCGTGCCATGGTCAATACTCAATAAATGGACATCGTTATGAGTGACAGCACATTTTTCTTTGGTGAATGGCAAATCAATCCCAGCGCCAATAGTCTGCTCCTTGGCAAACAAGTCAAACAACTTGAACCCAAGGCGATGGATGTGCTGCTATTTCTCTGTCAACGGGCGGGCGAAGTCGTCAGCAGTGATGAAATAGTCAGCCACTGCTGGCCGGGGGTCGACACGGGCGACAATCCACTACACAAAATTATCAATCAGTTACGTAGAGCATTAGGCGATAGCGCCACCGAACCCACCTATATAGAAACCATACGCAAACGCGGCTATCGCACCTTAGCCGAAGTGCGTTTTCCTATCGGCCACGAAGCCACCGCCAGCCCGCAAAGTTGGCAAGGCGGCTCGCCCTTTCCGGGTCTGCAAGCCTATAGCGCTAACTATGCCGAGGTGTTTTTTGGTCGCAGTGAACAAATCAGCACTTTGCTTAACCGTATCAGCCAGCAAATCATCTATGGTCGTGCCTTCTGCCTGATCTTAGGTCCAAGTGGCAGCGGTAAATCTTCCCTGATTAATGCGGGTGTTGTGCCCAATTTAATGAAGGGCGACGGCTATAACGGCATTGGTGTCGCGTCATTCAGCAGCTTAGATTTTGCCGATGTGAGTAAAGGACAACTACTCACCGATCTTGCCAGTGCTATGCTCGACTGGGAAATCAACGACACTCCAGTATTCGAAGGCATGAGCGCTGAGACTCTGGCGATTCAACTCGTCGATGATATCCAAAGCGTGATCAACCAGTGCACCCAAGCGCTCAAGGCTAAACCTTTTTCCAATCCGTTTTTTGCCTTGTTTATCGACCGATTAGAAGTGTTGCTCTCATCACCGCTATTTAGCGATACCGAACGAACCCAGTTCATAGAATTATTGGAGCAACTCGCCACCTCTAAGGCCGTGATTATCATCAGTGCCTGTCGCAACGATTTTTATCCTTTATTGGTCAATTACCCAAGCTTAATGGCGGGTAAAGCCCGCGGCGCCCACTTTGACTTAGCGCCGCCAACACGCACTGAGCTATTACAAATGATCCGCCTGCCCGCAGTGGCTGCCAACTTAAGCTGGGAAGTTGACAGCGACACCGCGATGCCGCTCGACGAAATGCTCTGCAGCGATGCCGCCAGTAACCCAGATACGTTGCCCATGTTGCAATACACTCTGCAAGCCTTGTATTTGCAACGCAGCGCCGACGATAAGTTATTAGTCTCGGTTTATCATGCACTTGGCGGTATTGAAGGGGCGATTGGCAAAAATGCCGAGCAGGCGATTTCACACTTAAGTGATGCCGAAAAAGCCAGTCTGCCGCGGATTTTATCCCTGCTAGTGACCCTACGCGAAGATGAAAAGTCCATCACCAGCCGCACCGCTCGCTGGTCGCAACTGCAAAGCACCGCCGAAACCGCCCTAGTGCAAGCCATGGTCGATAGCCGCTTATTCGTGTCGCATCTGCAAAATGGTGAACCCTGTTTTAGCATCGCCCACGAAGCACTTTTGCGCCGTTGGCCGCGGGCAACCGCTTGGATTAGCGAGCATAACGACAGCTTAAGCATTAAGAGTCGCCTACAGCATTTATCTAAGCGTTGGCTCAGCGAAGCCAAACACAGCGCTTATCTGCTCGCCGAAGGCAAGCCGTTAAAAGAGGCCCAAAGCCTCAGCCAAAATCCGTTATTCGATTTAGACGATCCCGAAACCGCCTTTATCGCAGCCTCCACCAAACGCGCCAATATGCTGCGCTGGACGAGGCGCGTAACCGTTGCCCTGTTGTGCGTCCTCACCTTAACCTCCGTCATTATGAGCGTTCGCAGCATAGAGGCCGAAAAACTCGCTCTGCAAAAACGCCTCGCCGCCGAAGATTTGCTCGGCTTTATGGTCGGTGACTTCGCCGACAAGATGCGCGGCATCGGCCGTATGGACTTACTCGATGGAATCAGCAATAAAGCACTGGAATATTTCAGTGATTTTTCCAATAAAGAGGATGATGCGCACTTAAGTTTTGATGCCCGTTTCCAACACGGCCAAACCTTAGAGGCCATGGGCGAAGTGGCCTATTCGCGCAATAAAATCGATGAAGCTCGCAGCGCATTACTCGCAGCGCAAGAAAAAATGCTGCCACTACTCGAATTGCAGCCGGAAAACTTAGCCCTACTGAAAACCCTAGGTGCCAATGCCTTTTGGTTAGGACAGCTTAAGTATGATGTGAGTGATTGGGCAGCATCACGCCCTTTTTTCGAGCAATACTTGGCCTATAGCCAAACCATGTACGCCCTTGCGCCAGAGGATAAAGATGCGCTGATGGAGCTGTCTTATGCCCATAACACTTTGGGCTCAGTTTCGATGAAACAGCAGGAATTTGCCAAAGCGCAGCAAGATTTTGAAGAGTCGCTAAGGCTTAAATTGCTGGCTTTGGCAAAAGCGCCTGAGGATAGTCAGTTGATTGCGGATGTGGCGGATACTCGTTCTTGGTTAGCCAGTGCATTAACCTCACTTGGCGATATAGATACGGCAATCAAATTTCAAGAAGAAACACAGGACCAATTATTAAACTCGCCAAATCAAAATGACGCTTATATGCGCGATAGACTAGCGAGCACTTTAGGCAGATTAGCAGAGCTACTGGAATATAAAGGTGATCTTGTTTCTGGGCTCGATAAGCTATTATTAGCACAAAATATTATAGAGAAATCGCTAGCCTTGGATTCTGAAAACGAAGTTTGGAAAAGAGACTTATTTCATGTCCGTACCAAAATATTTCATTTAAACAGTTTAGTTAATGACTTTAGAGTAAAAGAAACATCTCAATCTCTTTTAGACACTCTGGACACTGAATTTAATTCAACCAGTGAAGTTAAAAGAGAATATTTACGCGCCAATGCCCTTTTAGCAATCGCAAATAAAAATATAAGCAATCATGAAATTAGCCAAAATCATGAAGAAATAGCAGAGTCTAATGTTATTTTTATAAAACTAACCAATAAATTCCCAGATGAGAAAGATTATCTCATTGGACTTGTAAAAACTAATTTAACAATCGCTAAAATTAATTTTGCAATGGGGAATAAAAATGCTAACTTTGAGTTATGCAACACAGCAAATAAACTATTGCAACCTTTAATAGAGAAAGATAAAAATCCTCAAATAATAAAGCCATACTTAGAATCTGAAGACTGTCTTGAAAAAATAAAACCGAACAAATAACACAATCAATAACTGTACTTAAAAAAGGATAATCAAATGATAACACCACAAGGTACCGCTCAATTTATTAAAGTCAATGTTAATCTAGAAAATGGTGAACCTGTATTTATCTATACCGATGCCAACGGTCAACAATGCCAAGGTGATATCACCGTCACTCAAGCTGGTACTGTAACCTACCTGCTAAATGACCAAACAGGTAAAGGTTTAAAATTTGTCGGTGTAGGCTTTGTGACTCCATTTGATGAAATAGTCGATGCCGTTACCATTAGCAGCGATGGTATGTTAGTACAACTTGTTGACCTCGATAGAACTCCAGGTACCACTAAGTTCCAATTTGTATTAAGTAATACAACTAATACCTTACTAATACTAAGTCCTGATCCGCAGATTATTAACAAACCTAATTAATTTAAAAGATTAAATCGGGGACAGCTTACCCTGTCCCTTCTTTTATTGACCCAATAATTTTTTTTCACAATTCTTTCAGGACAGCCAATTCTTTCAGGACAGCGGCAAAAGCGGGGACAGCCATGTCTTTTTGTGCTTTGTCCCCTCTTATACTAGCCTTTACATTATCTTGATTGCGTCTGTTTGGAGCGGATGATGACCTCGGCCAGAAGAATGCTTATCGATGCTAATACAACGCCCTTCTATCATGTGATAAATCGCTGTGTCAGAAGGGCTTTTCTGTGCGGTGAGGATAAACTCACAGGCCGCAGTTATGAGCATAGACGTGGCTGGATTGTTGATAAAATCAAAGCATTATCCACCATCTTTAGACACTAAAATCCTTTGCGTTTGCCGCTTAATACCCAAAAATCCACTCATGGGTGCCACTCTTTTAACTTAGCCATGCCCCAAAACCTCGTACGTTTCAGCTAAACCTGAGAATTTACCGCGAGAAGAGTAAATTTAAAACCTTTATAAACAATAGATTAAAGCGGAAGGTAAGCAGAAGGTATCTTTTCTTTGCGAAGAATAAAGTCATCATCAGAAAAGCGCTTAGCGCAGATGACATTAGGTTCACGGAGAATGATAACAATGACAAGCTCACCTAAACAGACTCGCTCACAACATCCATTATCACTTGTGGGTGAAGGCAATGGCTCACAGTGCACTGCACAGCAAGGCTTGGTCGAGCCCGCATTGCCGTTAACCTTCTTCGAACATGCCTCGATTGAAACGATTCAACAGTTTATTCAGCATCTGACTGAACCGGTGATTATCGTCAATGCCCAAGGTTACATTTACTTTAGCAATAGCAAAGGTGCTGACTTACTGACGTGCCCGCAGGCCAGTTTGAAGGGACAAGATTGGCGCAACTTTTTGACCGAACACCATCAAGCTCGCTACGACAATCTGCTGAGCAATGATATTAAATTAGGCAAAAATTGCGGTATTCCAGTGCAGCACTGCGCCGAAGAAATCACCCTCATTACTGCCTCAGGCAAAGCAAAAGATGTTGAGCTCTCCATTTCCTACATCCCCAGCCATGAACCTCTGTTTGTGATGATGATGCACGATTTAACGCAGCACAAAGCGGAAAATCAAAAGCTAGGGAAAAGCGGGGACAGCCATGTCTTTTTGTGCTTTGTTCCCTCTTATACTAGCCTTTACATTATCTTGATTGCGTCTGTTTGGAGCGGATGATGACCTCGGCCAGAAGAATGCTTATCGATGCCAATACAACGCCCTTCTATCATGTGATAAATCGCTGTGTCAGAAGGGCTTTTCTGTGCGGTGAGGATAAACTCACAGGCCGCAGTTATGAGCATAGACGTGGCTGGATTGTCGATAAAATCAAAGCATTATCCACCATCTTTTGTATCGACATTTGCGCCTATGCAGTGATGAACAACCATTACCATTTAATACTTAAAATTGATGTTGAGGAAGCAAAAACCTTAAGCCCAAAAGAGGTTATCAGCCGGTGGTGTCAAATAACTAAAGGCCATACTGTCGCAACTAAGTATATGAATGGTGAAGCCTTAATTGACGGTGAACGCATTCTGCTCGATGGGTTAATTACCGAATGGCATGAACGTTTATCCAGCATATCTTGGTTTATGCGCTGCCTGAACGAAGAGATTGCCCGTAAAGCAAATCGAGAAGATGAGTGTAAAGGCGCGTTCTGGGAAGGCCGTTTCAAATCCCAAGCTTTGCTAGATGAGCAAGCCTTACTGGCTTGTATGATCTACGTGGATTTAAACCCTATTCGAGCCTGTCTCTTCTACACAAATCCCTCGGTTTGCCCCGGGGGATTTTTTTGAACCATTTTTAATTAACCTGATCTGATCCTGACCTTTTGTTTCAGATACCACATGCCATGTTTTTAAGTGAACCATCACTCTGGGCACAGAGCATTTTTCAGCGCGCAAAATTAGGGGATGTACGAAGGACCAAACGGCTTGTACAGTTGGCGGCTCAACTTGCAGCTCATACAGGACAATCTATCGTGCAATCTCTTT
>NZ_JAKKRK010000068.1:0-19119 GCF_025654545.1 Shewanella sp. SM20
AAACCAGTTGCACTGGGTGCTGGATGTGAGTTTAGGTGAGGATGCGTGCCAGATATACCGTGGTAATGCAGCGACTAATCTTGCCACGATGCGACACTTTGGTTTGAATATGTTACGCGCTGAGAAGCGAAAAATGAGTATCAGAAGAAAGCAGCGTCAGGCATTGATGAATGAGGCTTATTTGGATGCGGTGCTTGAAGCCGGCATGAGTGTGGTTATTAAATGACCACTCGTAATCTCACCCTGAACATAGCCCCTGTATCAAATCCAAAAAGCTGCTGGCAACGACTGTTAGTAAAAACGATTAACCCCTGCTGGTCGACAATCAACATGGCCTCAGGCGCAGCCTCAAGCACGGCATTTGACCAAGCCGCCGCCGAAAACTGCTCAGTAACATCGGTAAATAACATTTCCACCGACATTAACTCACCAGTATCTGATAATAATGGCTGCATAAAGACATCGAGCCTTCTTAAATACCCTTTTTCATCCAGCATTTCCACTTGATGCGAAGGCACATTCTGGCCCTTTAAGGCTAAATCGGTATATTCCCAATTCTTCTCATTGAGGGGATTAGCCGAGAAGAGCCTTTGATATTTGCGCTTGAGCAAATCAGGGGAGATCCCCAGCACCTTAGTTACCCCCTCACTGACCTGGGCGAGTTGGCCATTAGGTTCGAGGGAACAATAGAAAGATTTATCACTCATACCATCAATTAGGCGCGCAAAGCGATTACCGCGGGAATCAAGAATGGCTTGTTCACGTTCTGCAAGTAATTCCGCCATTTGATTGAAGGTATTACTCAGCGTCACAATCTCACTTACGGCACCTTTAGGAACAATAAGCTGCTGAGTTTTACCCTGTCCAAAGGACAAGATACCCGACTCGAGTAGCTCTAACGGCCGGGTTAACCGTTTCGCCGCCAGATAACAAGTCAGCAATAATAAGAGGGTTAATAAGCTTAAATTGAGGATGATAGATGCCAGATCATCAAGCAGAGAGTTGAATAAATCTTGTTCTGGCGCTAATACAATCACACGCCACTTTAAATGCGGTACAGTCGCAATACTCGCAAGATAAACAACATCTTGGTTATCGACAAACCTTGCTTGACCATCAAGCCTTTTATCCTGTAGCGTCCAAAAATCGGCATTTTTATCTTTATTCTTATCGAGCCACTGGGCTGAAGTCGTTGCCAGTACTTTTTCTTTATCTATATGATAAATCAGCCGCCCTTGATCGTCTAAAACCACCAGACGATTTGGTGCAATCCCCAATTGTTTTGGCAATCCATCTAAGGCTAAATCAACCGTCGCAACCCCAAAATAATTACCTACCGCACCAAAAGGAGCCGAATAGGTCACCATCAGAATATTCCCCGCCCCCTCATCAAAGTATGCCTTTGACCAATAACCGTTCGCTTGATTGATAGCCTTGCTCCACCAATCCCAAGTGCCATCGGTATAGTCGTAGCCTTCAGCGCCAATATCGAGATAATGGAGATCGTCGCTGCCACTGGTGTCGCGGTAAACATAGGGAGAAAAGAGCTTGCGATTAGGAAAGGTGTTCGGTTTAAATGCGACTGCGGAGCCAAAAAAATCAGGATTACGTTTGACTCGATTCATCAAGACACTTTTAACACTCTCAGTGTCATTCATGTCTTCTTTACTTGACAAAAAACCAATAAAATCAGCAAGACCTTGGGTGTTGGCCTGCGCATGCTCGAGCAGAAACTGCAGACGAGAAGCCGAATGACTCGCCTCTTGTGTCAGGCTATGGTAAAGCCGATTCTCTGAGGAGATATAACTAAACCAAGCGTTTACACCATAGACACTCGCCATAATTAAAATGAGAGGCAAGGCTATGTGGGATAAAATCCTACTGCGAAAAGTACGAAGTTTACTTTTTTCCATGGTGTCGCCCTAAAGCCCCCGATTTTATAAGCACTGCATTTAAAAATAGCACTTATAAAGTAAACGAAGAATTTAGTGGCGACAATGTCAAAGTTAAAATAATGTGAAGTAATTTATTGTTTTAACAATACTAATAAGCCGTCTCTAATAAGCCGTCTCTAAGGTTTGATTAGGTAAGATACGAGCAAAATAGCTTTGGGTTTCGGCGATAATGATATGCCTCAAGCCCACAATGGCGATCAAGTTAGGGATAGCCATCAAACCATTAACCGTATCGGCCAACAACCAAATCACATCCAGTTTGATAAAAGCACCACCGGCAATCAGCACCAAAAACACCACTTGATACATGCGTAATCCGCGCTCACCGACTAAGTAATACCAACAGCGTTCACCATAATAATGCCAGCCCAAAATCGTTGTAAACGCAAAACACACTAGCGCAATCGTCACCAAATACTGACCCACTAGCGCTGAGCCTCCCAGAGCAAAAGCTGCACTCGTCATCGCAGCACCTGCCGTCTCACCACTCCATACCCCAGTGATGATCAGCACTAACCCCGTCATAGTGCAAATGATAATAGTATCGAAGAAAGTACCCGTCATACTGACGAGACCTTGCTCAACGGGTTCATTGGTCTTAGCGGCAGCGGCGGCAATGGGTGCACTACCTAATCCAGATTCGTTCGAGAACACACCGCGGGCAATACCGATTTGAATCGCCTGCGCGACTGTCGCCCCTAAAAATCCCCCCGCAGCTGAGAGTGGCGTAAAGGCAGATTCAATCACTAAAGCTAAGGCGGGTAAAATCTGCTCGGAAAAACCGACTAAGATCCACACGCAGGCCAGCACATAACCAATCGACATCGCAGGCACAAGTTTTTGCGCCACATTTGAAATGCGCTTTACGCCACCCAAAGTGACTGCGGCAACTAACACAGTCAACACAGTTGCAGTCAACCAAGTCGGCACCTCAAAGGCAATCGTCAGTGCATCGCTGATGGCGTTAACCTGTGCAAAAGTACCGATACCGAAAAAGGCCACACCAACCCCAAAGAGAGCAAACAATTTCGCCATCCAAGGCAGACCAAGGCCGCGCTCGATATAATACATAGGGCCACCCGCAATCTGCCCACGAGCATCGGTGGTACGGTACTTTACCGCGAGCATACACTCGGCATATTTAGTCGCCATGCCGAAAAATGCCGCCAACCACATCCAAAATAACGCCCCAGGGCCACCCATTTTTATTGCCGTCGCCACGCCAACAATATTACCGGTACCGATAGTGGCGGACAGCGCCGTACAAAGCGCGGCAAAGGAAGATAAATCCCCATGACCTTTGGCAGGTTTAAACAACAATCCCATCGCCATCGGCAGACGAAATACTTGGATAAGCTTGAGACGCACAGTAAGGTAAACCCCGGTACCCACCAGCAAACAAAGGGTAATTGGGCCCCAGACGATGCCATTAATACTGGCAAGTAAAGCTTGAAAACTCATGATATTCCTCGAATATTAAACAACAAAATTAATAAACGGAGGAGGAAAAGAAATGGCTGTGACGCGCCGCAGTCGGACGCTATTGCAAACTATTTTGACCTAATCTCGGCCGAGAATCGCCTAAGCTGAACGCTAAAAGCGTAGCAAGCGAGAGCTCTACACGAGTGCTTTCAATAAGAGCAAAAGTACTCCATCTCAAGCAAAAGAGTAAAAATAGCCCACGACGACAAACGACAGGGACTGTGCAGTCATCCTCTCCTCTGTCCTTTTGCCTGAGCGTTTCGCGTCGCAGGTTATACAATAACACCACGACACTTTCGCCTTCGGCGCCACCTGATTGCACAATGAGTGCAACTGGTAGTCTCTCCAGAGGCTCGTCCAGTAACAGTCCACGCCTATCGGCACCTGAAAGAGTGCTTTGTTTTTATAAGAAGACTCGCTTCTGTAAAACCAAAGTTGCCTCGTCGGTGTGGGGTCAATTCCCCACTCTCCTGCTACCTTCATCCGAACGGATTGTTAGATTGAGATTGACTCCCAAGCTAACAGGACGCACAGAATGCAACAAATGCGGCGTCAGCTCAAGCCGTTTGCTCACAGTTCGCGGAGGATTTAATCCAGTTGACTATTTTTACACCAAATGACGATTTATGTTTTGTTACTCAGTGGATGATCCTATTACAAGAAAAATCAGTATCTATCTGAATAGAAAATGCTTTATCTTGAACATAGAATGGCAATGCTAAATTGCGGCCACTAAGTAAGTTGCCGCCGCAGTTTGAAACACTGCTTACCACACCCGCCGCCAATGAATATAAAGGAGTTGCTCAATGGCCGACGTCGCTAAGCTTAACCAAGTAACCAAAGGCTTTCGTGATGGTGAGCAATATCATCAAGTACTGCAAGCGGTTAATCTACAGATCCACAGAGGTGAAACCGTGGCGCTTACAGGTCCCAGCGGTAGCGGCAAAAGCACCTTACTCAACCTGATCGCCGGTTTTGAAATGCCAGACTCGGGTGAAATCTTGCTAGAACAAGCGTCCACCTCAACTTGGCAAGACAAAGATTGGAGCCGTTTCAGACGTAATTCCTTAGGTGTCGTGTTTCAGCAATTTAACTTACTCACGCCACTCAACGTGAAAGACAATATCGCCTTCTCCTTAAGTTTAACCGCGCAGCCATGGTCGCCTTGGTGTGACTATCTGGTTGAAAAACTTGGGCTGATGCCACTACTTCATCGGCAAGTTGAAGCACTTTCAGGCGGTCAACAACAGCGTGTCGCCATCGCCCGCGCCTTAGCCCATAAACCGACCTTGCTACTGGCCGACGAACCTACGGGTAACTTAGATGATGTGTCAGGCAAACAAGTGATGGCACTACTGTGTGAACTGGCACGGGAAAGCCAAACTAGTATCTTGATGGTCACCCACAGCGAAGAATGCGCCGCCTTTATGCAAAAACGTTGGCATTTATCCCAAGGTGCAGTCGCTATCTATGAACAATAAACGGCTCACTAAGGCGACTCCCACAGCGCTTAAGCAAACAGAACTTAAACAGACTGGACTTAAGCAAACTTGGCTTAGGCTGACGTGGCTCAGCCTAAAAGTGTTTATCGCCCATTATCGCCATGCGCCCATACAAGCAGGTGCCATTCTGCTCGGTATCGCATTAGCTGTGACTCTGCTTATTGGGGTTAAAGCAACCAACGACAATGCCGTGCGCAGCTATAGCGAGGCGACTGAGTTACTGAGCCAACGCGCCGATGTGCTACTCACGCCGCCCCTAGGACAAAACACTTTAGATGAATCTGTCTATTTCGCCTTGAGACGAGCCGGATTAAGTCAGAGTCTCGCCGTCATGAGTGGCAAAATCTCCGGTAAAAACGGTCAGTTCTGGCAACTGGAAGGCAGCGATTTGGTCGCCGCATTAACACTACAAAAATCGAGACGTAACGCCTCGACCGACACACCATCAGCTACCTCGCCACAGATGAATGACTTACCGCTTGCCGATCTCCTCAACGGCGCAGCCACAGTAATCATGAGCCGCAGCCTAGCTGCCAAAGTGGCACCAGAAGGTAAACTTGTTTTAGAAAATAGCACCTTAGATGTCATTGCAATTGATGACAGTTTTGGTCTCGGCAGCGCCATCTTAGCCGATATGTCCCTCGCCCAGCGATTACTAAACATGCAAGGCAGATTGAGCTATATCGCCATGTTCAGTGAACGAGAAAACCTACCTAAATTAAAATCCCAACTCGACGCTTTAGGGATTACGCCGCAAAAGGCCAGCTTTAGCCAACAGGATCAAGGCCAAGCGCTGATAGCGCTGACCCGCAGTTTTCACCTTAATCTTAATGCTATGAGCATGTTAGCCTTCGTTGTCGGCCTCTTTATCGCCTATAACGGTGTGCGCTACAGCCTAATGAAACGGCAAAAACTGTTAGTGCAATTATTGCAACAGGGAATCGAGCGCCGCGCCTTGATGACGGCACTGATGTTCGAATTAATTTTGTTAGTAGTCATAGGTTCAAGTCTGGGCTTTATCAGTGGTTTGCAACTCAGCCACTGGCTGCAACCTATGGTCGCCATGACCTTAGAGCAAATGTATGGCGCCCACTTGCTCCCCGGTATTTGGCAATGGACTTGGCTTTTTGAGGCAATTGCCCTCACCTTAATTGCCGCGCTCGCCGCTTGCTTGCCCTTGTATTTAGATCTTACGCGCCAAGCACTTGCACAAGGGGCGAATCGTTATCAGCAAATGCAGGCACACCGCAAAACCCATAGCATTCAATTTGCCTTAGCCTGTGGCTTATTGACCTTAGCGGCGTTGCTGTTTCCCTTCAGCCAAAGCTATAACATCAGCTTAGTGTTACTCGGTATCGTCGCTATCGCTATTCCCTTATTGTTGCCGCAATTATTGCATTGGGGCGTCAGTGCGTTAATGCCCTTGGCACGTCCTGGATTATGGCAATATCTGCTCGCCGAAACCCGTGAGCTTATCGCACCGCTGTCCCTTGCTATGATGGCGATCTTACTGGCGCTCAGTGCCAATGTGTCAATGAACACCCTCGTGGGAAGCTTCGAGCAAACCCTGCGAACTTGGCTAGAAACTCGCTTGCATGCCGATCTCTATATCCGCCCACCGAGCCAGCGTATCGACACGATTCAAACCCAATTGATGCACGATCCTAGAGTCAGCGGTCTTTATCAGCAGTGGCAGATTGAAGCCCAGCTTTCACTGCCAGTTTCGACGGATAATCCGAGCGAGCAGACGATTCCGGTGAGCCTACTCAGCCGCGATGAATTTTCGACTCGGCACACCAGTGCGCTTAAGGAAAGCCTGCCCACATTGTGGCAATCCTACTTTAATGCACCCGTTGTATTGGTGAGCGAACCTCTTGCCATCAAATACCAATTACAGCTTGGTGATACTGTGTCATTGGATGTGCTTGAGAAAACAGGTAACAGCAAAGCCATTATTGGCGGCATTTATTATGACCACGGCAATACCCGAAACGAGGTCATTATCAGCCAGCCACTTTGGCAACGGGCCCAGTTACCTGTACTGCCAGTCAGTTTAGCGGCGAGTTTTCACGGTAAAGAGCAAGGCAGTAGGATAAGTGAAGCGCAGCTTGATCAACTACAAGTCCAACTGGCGACTGAGTTAGGTTTATCCCAAGCACAAATCTACAGCCAAACTAAGATTAAAACCCAAGCTATCGCTATGTTTAAACGCACTTTTTCCATTACCTTAGTGCTGAATAGTTTAACCTTGATTGTCGCCGCGATTGGCCTCTTTAGTGCCTGCTTAATGTTGACTCAGGCAAGGCAAGCGCCACTGGCACGGCTGTATTCCCTCGGCGTCAGTCGTAATGCTCTGCGCGGCATGGTGTTTATGCAGATGCTGATTGTGGTGCTGATCACTTGCCTGCTCGCTATGCCAACGGGCGCGCTGCTAGGTTATCTGCTTATTAATAAGATCACCTTGCAAGCCTTTGGCTGGACGATAAAAATGGTTTGGGATTGGCAAGCTTACGGCCATGCAATACTGATTGCCTTAACCACTTGCACCTTAGCCGTACTCTTACCGCTGTATTGGCAAACCCGTAAACCACTGGTCGCCAGTCTGCAGCAGGAGACACTGTGATGAAAACACTCAGTATTGTATGGGCAGTGGTTGGGTTAATGCTTATCGGCGGCTGTGACAAAACGCCATCGACTCAAAGCACTCAATCTAAATCCATGGCCAATGTGGTAGGGAAAAACTCGAATAATCAAGATGATTTAGCTTTTACGCCTGTTGTTCCCGGCTATAGATTTGAATTTCCGCGGGATCACTTAGCACATAACAGTTTTCGCCAAGAATGGTGGTATCTAACCGCGAATTTGACCACAGAAAAAGGTGAGCAACTCGGCGCCCAGTGGACGCAGTTTAGAGTCGCCCTGAAACCCACAACTCTGCAAACAATCGCTCCACAAACAACAGTTCCGCAAGGAACAGATGTGATAGCTAAAAGTGAATCCACTTGGGCGACTCAGCAACTTTACTTAGCCCACAGTGCATTAACCTCGAATAATGCTCACTTGGCCCACGAAAAGTGGTCACGCCGTCATAGCGAGTTTGCCGAGGTGAAATTAGATCCCTATCAAATACGCCTCGACAACTGGCAATGGCAGAGCGAAACCAATGCACTCTTTCCCGCCACCTTAACGGTGGAGAATCCTGATTTCAGCTACCGACTTAAGCTGAATAGCCAAGCGCCACTGCAATACCAAGGCGTTAACGGCTATAGCCTTAAAAGCCGCGACGGCCAAGTAGCCTCTTACTACTACAGCCAACCCTTTATTGAAATTTCAGGTGAAATCAACCGCAATGGCAAAGTGGAGCAAGTCACAGGCCAAGGTTGGCTCGACAGGGAATGGAGCTCGCAATTTCTCACTAAAACGCAACAGGGCTGGGATTGGTTCGCGCTGAGGTTAAATGATGGCTCGACGCTAATGTTGTTTCAGCTACGGGATCAGTCTCCGGCAGAGTCCGCAAAGAATGCACCTATCTCAGCATTTTATAGCGCCAGAAGAATGTTTGCCGATGGCACTGGGCGCAACATCAATTCCACTGACAATCCCAATGACATTCAGATGACGCCTCTTAAATGGCAACACACAGTCAATGGCGACTATCCCGTTAGCTGGCAAGTCAAAATCCCCAGCGAAAATATCGATCTCACTATCACCCCGCTCAATGCCAATAGCGCTATGCCATTATCAACGCCCTACTGGGAAGGCCCAGTGCAACTCTCTGGCAGCCATACAGGTACGGGTTATATGGAGCTAACGGGCTATTAACGTCTTATGTATACTAAACAATGTGAATATAACTAATTGTTCCTAAATATGTTCTATCGCAGGATTTTGCAAGCATGAACGTCAGCTATTGCTCTTACCCAGAAATTTTATAAACACCTATAATTGGTAAAAAAGTATAGGATTCCTATCTACACACTTGTGCTTCCGTTAATGTTCACGGGTTCCAGATATGCACAATAGTATTCTCCATAAATGTACTCCTCACTATGTCCTAGTGAGGACAGTGCTAACCGCTTAAATATCAAACTGGGAGTTAGATCACTCGCAAAACTTTGATCCGGATCGACTATCGCTTTCAATACCTCTTGTGAGGTATACCCACATTTTTTATCAGGTCTAGACTCGCCAGTATCAGCACTCGGTTACCCTCCTTTTTAATCTTAAGTAACCGAGTTTACGCTACTACAGGTCATCCAATATGAGTCAGGAATACCACGTCACCAGCCTTGTGGTGCATGCCACGCCTAAAGCCTTACAGCAGGTTGAAGCCAATATCCGCGCATTAGTGGGTACTGATATTCATGCAATTACACCCGAAGGAAAATTGGTCGTTACCCTAGAAGGGAGTAGCCAAAGAGCGATTCTTGACAATATTGAAGCCATCAATGCCCTGTCCGGCGTGTTATCTGCCAGCTTGATTTACCACCAAGTAGAACCCTTAGTACAAGAGAGTGAGGAAATATTATGAGCATAAGCCGCCGCGAGTTTCTCAAGGCCAACGCAGCGGTTGCCGCTGCGACGGCCGTTGGTGTCACACTTCCCATTAAGATGGTCGAAGCCGCCGAACAAGCTGACAGTATCAAGTGGGATAAAGCTCCCTGCCGTTTCTGCGGTGTGGGGTGTAGCGTATTAGTGGGCACCCAAGCGGGCAAAGTGGTCGCCACTAAGGGCGATCCTGAAAGTCCAGTCAACCGTGGCCTTAACTGTATTAAAGGTTATTTCCTATCAAAAATCATGTACGGCAAGGACAGATTAACCACGCCATTGCTGCGGATGAAAGACGGCAAATACCATAAAGAAGGTGAGTTCACCCCAGTCAGCTGGGATGTGGCCTTCGATACTATGGCCGCGAAATGGAAACACAGTCTCGCCACCAAAGGCCCGACGTCGGTAGGTATGTTTGGCTCTGGTCAATGGACTATTTGGGAAGGTTATGCCGCCTCTAAACTTCATAAAGCAGGCTTCCTTACCAACAATATAGATCCTAATGCGCGCCACTGCATGGCCTCAGCCGTAGGCGGCTTTATGCGCACCTTCGGTATCGATGAGCCCATGGGTTGTTATGACGATTTAGAAGCCGCCGATCAGTTTGTGCTCTGGGGCGCAAACATGGCTGAGATGCACCCAATTCTGTGGGCAAGAATATCCGATAGACGTTTAAGCAGTCCAACGTGCCGAGTGCATGTGCTGTCAACCTTTGAGAATCGCAGCTTCGATTTGGCCGATAACCCTATGGTGTTCCGCCCACAGTCGGACTTAGTGATCCTCAACTATATCGCCAATTACATTATTAAAAATAAAGCCGTTAATACCGACTTTGTTACCAAACACACTAAGTTTGCCCTTGGGGTAGATGATATCGGCTATGGCCTGCGTCCAGATCATCCATTAGAGAAAAAAGCTAAAAATCCAGGCAATGGTAAATCCACGCCCATTAGCTTTGACGAGTATGCCAAGTTTGTCAGCACTTATACGCTGGAATATGCCGCCAAGATGAGTGGCGTCGAGCCAGAGAAGCTGGAGATTTTAGCCAAAGCCTATGCCGACCCTAACGTTAAAGTCATGAGTCTGTGGACCATGGGCATTAACCAACACGTTCGCGGCGTGTGGGCGAACAACATGCTTTACAACATCCATTTGCTCACGGGCAAAATTGCCACTCCGGGTAACAGTCCTTTCTCATTAACAGGTCAACCTTCGGCTTGCGGTACTGCACGTGAAGTCGGTACTTTCGCCCACCGTTTACCCGCCGATATGGAAGTCACTAACGACAAGCACCGCGCCATTACCGAAAAGCTATGGCAAGTGCCTGAAGGGACCATTCCCGCCAAACCTGGCTATCATGCCGTACTCCAGAGCCGTATGCTCAAAGATGGCAAGCTCAACTGCTACTGGACCATGTGTACCAATAATATGCAGGCAGGCCCCAACATCAACGATGAAATCTATCCAGGTTTCCGTAATCCAGAAAACTTTATCGTAGTTTCAGATCCCTACCCAACCATCACAGCTATGGCGGCAGATTTAATTTTGCCAACGGCAATGTGGGTTGAAAAAGAAGGAGCTTACGGCAATGCCGAGCGCCGTACTCATATGTGGCATCAGCAAGTAAAAGCCCCAGAAGGCGCAACCTCAGATCTGTGGCAACTAGTCGAATTTTCGAAACGATTCAAAGTCTCCGAAGTCTGGCCAGCCGAACTGATAGCCAAACAACCGGAATACGCGGATAAAACCTTATATGAAGTGCTATTTGCCAATGGCGTGATCGACAAGTTCCCAACTTCCGATTGCAAAGCCGAATTAAACGATGAGAGCGAACACTTCGGTTTCTACCTGCAAAAAGGTATTTTCGAAGAATATGCAGCTTTCGGTCGTGGCCATGGCCACGATTTAGCCGACTTTGACCGTTACCACGAAACCCGCGGCCTACGCTGGCCAGTCGTTAATGGCAAAGAAACGCTGCGCCGTTTCGTTGAGGGGAGCGATCCTTATGTCAAAGCGGGTGAAGGCTTTAAATTCTATGGCAAGCCAGATGGCAAAGCGGTGATTTTCGCCCTGCCCTATGAACCCGCCGCCGAAGAGCCGAATGAAGAATACGATTTGTGGATGTCGACTGGCCGCGTGCTGGAACATTGGCACACAGGCTCGATGACCGCACGCGTACCAGAGCTTTACCGTGCCTACCCCGACGCGCAGATTTTCATGCATCCAGAAGATGCGAAAGCTCGCGGCGTACAACGTGGTGACGAAGTCATAGTGGCCTCACCGCGCGGTGAAGTGAAAACCCGAGTTGAAACCAAAGGCCGTAACAAACCGCCACGCGGCGTAGTATTTATGCCTTTCTTCGATGCGCGCCAGTTAGTCAACAAACTGATATTGGATGCGACCGATCCCCTGTCAAAAGAAACTGACTTTAAAAAATGCCCAGTGAAAGTCTTCAAGGCGGAGAATAACCAATGAGAAAAATACTCACCTTAACTGCGTTACTCGTCGCCATTACCGGCTGTTCAGGCCAGCAAACCGACACCAACGTAGCACCAGTTAATATTCAATCCCTCGCAGGAAACATGGCGATCACCGACATTCGCCCAGCCGATGCTATGGCGATTTATCCTAGTCGCGGCTCCGCCATTGAGCGCAGTTTTAGCGAGCAACCCCCGCTCATCCCACATAAGGACGATTACAAGATCACCTTAGATAAAAATGGCTGTTTAAGCTGCCATAGTTGGGACAAGGCAAAACGCATGAAAGCCACACCAGTAGCTAAGTCCCACGTGATTGATGATAAAGGCACAGTTAACGGACATAACTATGCCTGTACTCAATGCCATGTCGCTCAGGCCGAAAACAAGCAACCACTCGTCGAGAATCAATTCTCCGGCAAGTAAATCTCCATCCCCTGCAAAGCCAAGCCACCCGAATTGATTAGGGTGGCTTTTTGCTATTTAAGCGTCCTATCCTAATGAGTTGGCTTAGAGCCAGTAATGAGTATTCAAGTAAATATAAGACTAAACGTCTATCGCTGGTTCAGCGTCCGTTGCTGAACAGTACTTTCACCAAGGAAGGGATTGAGCAGAAGTTAAAAAGGCAAAGTGAGAATCGAGGGAAATAAAAATAAGAGCAGAATCTAAAACACAGAAAAGTAAAAACCCAGCCTAGGCTGGGTTTACTTGTTGTTTTGCTTTATGCAAATCACCCGCTGGAGCCGTTTTAGTTACTTGCGCCGCTTTAGCGTTTTGCACATCTTTTGCCACAGGCATAGCCGCCTGCCACAAAGCACCTACCCACAGACTTGAACTTGATTTCATCGGTATTCCCCTGTTTTGTTAACAAGGTCAAAGTAATACTTAGGCTATCATTAGTAAAATGAATAAATTCCATAATATGGATTCCATTTGAGCATGAACATCCCAATCAAGACCTTACAGTGTTTTCTGACCTTAGTGGAAACTGAAAACTTTACCCGCGCCGCGCAGAAATGTTTTATCACCCAGCCGACACTAAGCAAAATAATCCAGAGACTTGAAGAAAGCCTTGGTGAAACCTTGCTGATCCGGAATAACCAAAAGGTTGAGTTAACTCAAGCTGGTCAGCTCTTTGAGCACAGTGCACGGGAAATCCTCGGCCAATGGCATAGGCTGCAGGAGGACATGAGTAACCTTAGCGGTCTTAAATCGGGGCGGTTGCGACTGGGTGTATGTCCTATGATGAGCAGTCTTATTATTGGTTTGCTCACTAGCTATCGTAAGCGTTATCCGGGAGTTGAACTACACATGTATGAGTACGGTGGATTCGGCTGCGAACAAGCATTGCTCAATAACAGTCTCGATATCGCCTTTACCGCGCTCCCCACGACCCATGAGACAGAACTCGTCAACCAACCCCTAACTAAGTACCCTTTACTCGCATGCCTGCCTGAAGGACATCCCTTAGCCGAGAAAGACCACTTAAAATGGCAGGACTTCCAGCCCTATCCTTTTATCCTCTATAACGAAGACTTCTCCCTCGCTAAACTGATTAATCGCCTCAGTCGCAAAGCAGGTGTTCAACTCAATATTGCCTTTCGCAGCGGCCAGTGGGATTTCCTCGCCGCCATGGTCGAAGCCGATATGGGCGTCGCTATTTTACCTGAGCCTATCTGCAATCGATTAAGCACCAGCAAACTGGTCTTTAAACCTATGCAGCCCGCAATGACATGGGATCTGGCGCTTATTTGGCGCCAAAGTTTACCTTTAACACCGGCGGCCAAGGCCTTGCTTGAATTGAGTAAACAAAAAACTGAACGCTGAGAAGATAAAGCAAGAACTAATACCAATCACATTATTTTAAACAACGGGATACGAAACTTCGTCAGCCGTAGCGGGTGATTACAGTTGGATCTCTCCCATAAAAAAACCGCTGCGAGCCTAGAGGCCGACAGCGGTTTTTAAGGTAAGTTAAGAATTACTTCTTAGCTTCAGCAGCCTTACGTTCTTTAACTTGAGCAACAACTTTCTCAGCTACGCTAGCTGGACATTGGCTGTAGTGTGAGAACTCCATAGAGAACTGACCACGACCAGAAGTCATTGTACGTAAAGTACCGATATAACCGAACATTTCTGATAAAGGTACGTCAGCTTTAACGCGAACACCTGTTACACCAGCAACTTGGTCTTTGATCATGCCGCGACGACGGTTTAAGTCACCGATCACATCACCCACGTTGTCATCAGGGCTGAACACGTCAACTTTCATGATTGGCTCAAGAAGTTGTGGTTTAGCTTTAGCGATAGACTGACGGAAAGCGCCTTTAGCAGCGATTTCGAACGCGATTGCTGATGAGTCAACTGCGTGGAATGCACCGTCAGTTAATTCGAACTCAACGTCTAACACTGGGAAGCCAGCGATAGTACCTGTGTTCATCATGCTCGCGAAACCTTTCTCAACTGCTGGCCAGAATTCCTTCGGAACGCTACCACCAACAACTGAAGATTTGAACACGAAACCAGTGTTTGGCTCACCTGGGCGGATGATATATTCGATCTTACCGAATTGACCAGAACCACCTGATTGTTTCTTGTGAGTGTATTGATCTTCAACCATTTGAGTAATGGTTTCACGGTAAGCAACTTGTGGCTCACCTACGATCAATTCAACACCATAAGTACGCTTCAGAATGTCTACTTTGATATCTAAGTGAAGTTCGCCCATACCTTTAAGGATGGTTTCACCTGAATCTTCGTCAGTTTCTACGCGGAATGATGGATCTTCAGCGATCATCTTACCGATTGCGATACCCATTTTCTCAGAACCGCCTTTATCTTTTGGCGCTACTGCGATAGAGATAACTGGCTCTGGGAACACCATAGCTTCTAAGGTAACTGGGTGTTTCACGTCACATAAAGTGTGACCAGTTTGAACGTTCTTCATACCCACGATAGCGATAATGTCGCCAGCTTGAGCAGATTCAATTTCAATACGGTCATCAGCTAGCATTTCACACATACGGCCGATACGTTCAGTCTTGCCAGTCGCGCTGTTCAGGATGGTATCACCCTTCTTCAGACGGCCTGAGTAGATACGTACGAAAGTCAGGGCACCGAAACGGTCATCCATGATTTTGAACGCTAACGCTTTTAATGGCTCATCAGCAGAAACGATAGCGAATTCGCCGGTTTCGTTGCCTTCTTCGTCAGTCAATGGTTGTGGATCAACTTCGTCTGGTGCTGGTAAATAATCAACAACAGCATCAAGAACCAGTTGCATACCTTTGTTCTTGAACGCAGAACCACAGTATGTTGGGAAGAAAGCCATAGTACGAGTACCTTTGCGGATACAACGCTTGATGTCTTCGATAGATGGCTCTTCGCCTTCCATGTACGCTTCCATCACAGCATCGTCTTGCTCAACGGCAGTTTCGATCAGCATTTCACGGTATTCTTCAACCATGTCAACCATGTCAGCAGGTACATCTTGGATATTAAAGTTTTCTGGTAAACCAGACTCATCCCACACGTATGCTTTACGAGATAACAGATCAACAACACCAGTGAATTCGTCTTCAACACCGATTGGCAGAACCATAACCAGTGGAGTAGCAGCTAATACGTCTTTAGTTTGCTTAACTACGCGTAAGAAGTCAGCACCCATACGGTCTAACTTGTTTACGAAGATAATACGCGCAACTTCAGATTCGTTCGCATAGCGCCAGTTAGTTTCTGATTGAGGCTCAACACCGCCTGAACCACAGAATACACCGATACCGCCATCAAGCACTTTCAGAGAACGATAAACTTCAACGGTGAAGTCAACGTGTCCTGGAGTGTCGATAACGTTGAAACGGTGATCTCTCCAGAAGCAACTTACAGCAGCAGACTGAATAGTAATACCGCGCTCAGCTTCCTGTACCATGAAGTCAGTGGTAGATTCGCCATCGTGAGTCTCACCGGCTTTATGGATTCTTCCTGTTAACTTAAGGATACGCTCGGTGGTCGTGGTTTTACCCGCGTCAACGTGAGCGAAGATACCAATGTTTCTGTATTTGGATAATTCGGTCATGATTCAACTTTAATGAGTAGTTTAAGAAGTAGACGGAGTATGCGACAAACACCGACACACCGCACATCAGATTATTTTAGGCGCATATTGTAAATTGGAACCCTGCTCGGCGCAAATGGCTAGAGTACTTTTTCACGATAAAGTCGCGTAATAATTTAGGTAAATAGCCATAAACACGAACTAAAACAGATAAGTAAAACACTTTAGCTTATTTTTCACTCAATCAATAAAAAACCTTAAATAAACCTCATTTTAATGGGATAAGGCGATTTTCAAGGGATTTCTATCGTATCGTCAGTACAAACATCAAACATTAACCTGCAAGCATGGATGCTAGAACAATCATGTTATACCTATCTCCAAAATAGAGATGACATCCGCAACTCACTTCAATCGCAGTCTTTTAGCCAAATAACCACAAATCAGTCTTGAGTAAACCCTTACGTGTCGATGCACATTTGATTACGCCCTTGTGCTTTAGCACGATAAAGGGCTCGATCTGCCCGCTCAAAACACAATTGTATAGGTTCGTTTTCTGCGAGCTTAGCGACACCAAAACTACAAGTTAAGTGAACATTGTCAGTAAATTGATAATTGTTAATCCTCTGCGCAATCCGCACACACAAGCTTTCAACTAATGGCAATGATGACTGTTGACAGAGGATCACAAATTCTTCGCCACCCCAACGTGCGACCACATCAGAATCACGCACACAGTGCTGTAATACCTGTGACACTTGCTCAAGGATCCGATCACCGACGTTATGCCCTAGCGTGTCATTAATCTCTTTAAAGTAGTCGATATCAATCATTACAAGACACATGCCTGCCCCAGCGGATTTATCATGCTGCTCATTATTAATAAAAAGGCGATTAAAGTAATGTCGGTTATACAATTTAGTTAATGGGTCGTGGGTAGATAAAAATTCGAGTTCGGCATTTGACGCTTCAAGCTGTTCGCGTAAAGTTTCCAACTGCTTATTCTTATCGGTTAATCTTCGATTATATTGACTCATAAAGTAAGTTCTCGCCCCCAACATTAGGAGCAACAGACACGTCGCGCAGATAATTTGATACACAAGCGAATAGTTAGTCTCATCTATCACAGTCACATTATTCCACTTCTGATAAATCGTGATCCGCTCTTGCTCACTCACAGTGTTTAAGGCTTTATTTATCACAGGTAACAAGGACTCTTGACCATAAGCGACCCCCATCCGTAACTCATCTTCCGGCCCGCCCCAACCCGCAATTTTTAAATGTTCAAATCCCATTTGTTGAATGTAAGCGTTAACCGAAAACATTGACCCAACAAACAGATCTGCACGTTTATCCAGAACCGACTGCAATCCCGCAGGTTCACTGGCAACAGTAAGCATCTCTATCTGAGGATAATAATGCTGAATATACTCAGCTAAACGATAACCTTTGGGCACGGCTAAAATACGCGTATTGATATTCTCCAATCCTTGCAGAAAAGGCTGTTCTTTAAGTGAAACAAGCACATTGGGTGAGCGGAAATAGACATCACTGAAGTGCAGATAAGTCTCGCGTATTAGCGTTTTATTCAACATAGGGGTTAAATCGCACTGACCACTTTGCAAAAAAGATAAAGTTTCGGTCCAAGAAGATGTCGGCACTAGCTGAAACTTAAGGGAAGAATGTGACTCAACATGACGAATATAGTCCGATGAAATCCCCAGATGTTTACCTTCTCGTATTCCTTCATAGGGCAGCCAATCAGGATCAACGCAATAACGGACTATAACAGCTGACTTGACGCTAACATCTTGATCCGCAAGTTTAGTACTAGACACCAGGAAACGATCAGCATTCACCAGTACTGGCATACACAGCAATAGCGACAATAACCTCAATAAGCCACGCAATTCCATTGAAATTTCAACCTAAAAGCTGATGCTAGATGGGGAATGTAAAAAAAGTGTATACGTGAAAACCACACAATACCAATTCCCATCATTGCTTATACGAAACGCTCGTTTGTCCATTGTGTCTTAACGCCTTCGTACATCAGCAAAACTTATCTTCATAAGGTGATCAGTTGATGGAAAAGAACGTTGCTAACATTCACTCAGTCTGAGTTTGGTATCACATTTTAAAAAGCCAATATTTATCGCTTGTTTCATCAGGGCTATCCTAAATAACCACCCTTACTCGCCATCCAAAGCCATCATAGCGCCTTTTGCAAACCGCGATTATATACAGTGGCACCTCGCCTTAATTTCTGCAGCTACGTTCTTTGGCCGCTATACCGCGATCATGATGGACTGTGCGGGGGCATCAAACAAAGATGGCAGAAGATTTTATAATCTGAGATAAAGCTGCCACCTTATTCTCCGGAACTGAATCTGACAGAACAGTTGTAGCGGATATTAATAGAATTGATATAAAGCCAAATGGTGCAATTATTGGTGTCGTGGAAGGTAAAAAGGGATTATCGAGAGAAAAAAGGAGGAAAACTGACTAATTGAATAGACACTAGGCTGGATTTAACAAATTGCAGACGCAAAAAAGCCAGCTTATTCAGCTGGCTTCGTTACATCTCAATGAGATAATTAGGCGCTTGGCGATGACCTACTCTCACATGGGGAGACCCCACACTACCATCGGCGCGTTTGCGTTTCACTTCTGAGTTCGGGATGGGATCAGGTGGTTCCACAAGGCTATTGTCACCAAGCAAATTCTGTTTATTACCGTGTCCATCACTGGACCACGTTAATAATAATTCGGAAAGCTGATTTTCTGTTGAGTCTTTAACTTTATCAAGTGTCGATATTCTGTCTAAGGCTTTTCGTACGACCTCCATGGAWGGAGGAAGTGCTAGAAAATGTCTGGAACATTTTCAGTAAAACCCATCTGGGTTGTATGGTTAAGCCTCTCGAGTCATTAGTACATGTTAGCTCAACGCCTCACAACGCTTACACACCATGCCTATCAACGTCCTAGTCTCGAACGGCTCTTTAGAGGAATTAAATTCCTAGGGATGACTCATCTTAGGGCTCGCTTCCCGCTTAGATGCTTTCAGCGGTTATCGATTCCGAACGTAGCTACCGGGCAAT
>NZ_JAKKRK010000069.1:0-18957 GCF_025654545.1 Shewanella sp. SM20
GATGGTTCAATGCCTGTTGTGGCTAGTTGGTTTACACGCACAGCAACAGGGCTGGGATAAGCATTTTCAGGCCAATACCATTGGGCATCGAACGGTACTCTCAACGATTCGCTTGGGATTGGAGGTACTCAGGCGGCCTGATTATCAAATCACGGAGAAAGAATTGCTGGCGGCCTGGGTATTATTCGCCAATCAGTTGCTCAAATATGGCTATGCTATGGCTGATTTATGAGGGGATCCTTCAGTGCTATATCTGCCTATAAAGATCTAACGAACAGCCTATGACAAGGCTTCACCCTAGTCGTCTTTCATTCCCCACGGCGAGTCATACGTTAATAGACATCTAACTTGTCACGTAGAAAATTTAAGATGTGCAAGCTATTGTGGACCGCGATTATTCTGTCTCAACCGAAAAACGTTTAAAAACCAACCTAGATCGACTAATTACGACAAAGGGAAAGTACATTTAGCGACTAAGAGACAAAATGTCCACCGAGGGTGACTTGCCCGACAAAAAGACCCACTCAAGTCACATTTTTTATCAGCGTAAAATGAGACTATGGCGAAAGTCACACGATAGGGCCTTACATCTTGACACACTCGACCGTGGCCTTTAATTTGAGCGAAAGATTCTTATTTACAGACTAAAATCACTACAGGTAAATGGCTTGTAAAAGAGGACATTAACCTGAGTCGAATTTACTGACGCTGACAGAGTGACCTTCAGCTTTCGCCTTCATCCGTTATCTTTGGAGTTCTATTTGCCCGTTCATGCCCTGTCTGAAGACCTTAAGTCTCTCATCGACAAACTCATTCAATTAAAGCAAGTTCCACCGACGGAACCGATAGTGCAGTTGTCACTAAACACTGTCGCTATGCCTTTAATTTCATGGCTGGCATCACAGACTCAATACCCAAGGATCTACTGGCATGGGCGCGACAGAATCGAAGAAGTCGCGGCGATAGGGGCGTGCAAAGACTTTAGATTTGAAACCGGAATCAATGATCAGCAACTGGCCATGGCCTACCAAGAGCAGCGAGCCTTATCGACGAATCAGAATATTCGCTACTATGGCGGTGTTGCCTTCGATCGCACTATAGAGTCTTGGCCTGAGTTCGGTAATAGCCGCTTTATCCTGCCGCGCATTGAATTTAGACGCAGTGGTAACAAATTTAGCCTATTAGTGAATCTTAATTTTGCTGATAATGATCACCATAGCGAGATAGATAAGGCCATCGGCGCTATCGAAGCTGTCATGCCTGCTAAGCCACTCTCGCCACCTAAAAAGATCGTTCCACTTGGGCGCAGTGACAAACCTGATTTTGAACGTTGGAAGACATTAGTCGAGCAAGTGGTGGATCCTAAGTTCAATCAAGATACCCCAAAAGTCGTGTTATCCCGCTTAACACAACTTGAAGTCAACGAACCTATCGATCCTTGGATGGTGCTGGCTTGCTGGCAGGGCCGTAATCCCAATAGTTTCCAGTTTGGCTTTCAATTTAGCCCAGATCGCACTTTTATCTCTTGCTCACCAGAGCGTTTATTCCGCCGCCGTCAGCAGGAGCTATTTACCGAGGCACTTGCTGGTACAACGGTACGCGGTCTCAATCGAGAAGAAGATATTGCGCTGGCGAACGCTTTATTAGAAGACAACAAAAATAGCGTTGAAAACCAACTTGTTCGCAGTCACATAGTGAATATGCTCACGCCGCTGAGCAATTATGTTGGCGCCGATGAATTAGCGACTATTTTTAAGCTGAACCATATTCAACATTTACACCGTGCAATTCGAGCCGAATTGAAACCGGGCGTGAATGATTTCCAACTGTTACAAGCCCTGCATCCTACTCCTGCAGTTGGCGGCTTGCCGCGATATTCAGCGCTAAACTTTATTCGTCAACGTGAAGGTTATATTCGTGGTTGGTACGCCGGTGCCTGCGGCTATTTCAATAAATATGAGAGTGAGTTTTCGGTAGCGATCCGCAGTGCGCTGATCGAACCCGGTCGGATTAATCTATTTGCGGGGGCGGGAATTATTGCAGGTTCTGAGCCCGAAGCTGAGTGGCAAGAGCTTGAAAATAAACTCGCAACCATAATGTCGATTTTATTCGAAATGTAATAAGCCTAGTAAACATTAAGACTATTCAGCGCCGTCAGCCCTTCGTTTTTCAATCGTTTCAAGGTAAAGCCTGTCCTGTTCACCCGAATCGATTAAGCGCTTATGTGCAAGGTCAAAATGTTGTTTCAACATCTGGCCTTTCTCGGTGTTAGCGAAAACAAAATAGGTTTCGGCCTTGAGTACACCTTGAATAATCACAAAATTTTGTGGCGCCTTTAATTTAGGAACAAACGTAAGTAAATTAGGTTTGTAATCTAGCACGGCATCTATACGTCCAGCATTTAAGCTATTGAGCATAGTCAACATATCGCTACTTTCTTCGTAATACATAGGCACAGGTGTCAGCATATTGTATCTGTAGGCCAGCATGGCCTGAACCTTCTTGTGGGATAGGCTTTCAATACCGGTCCAGCCTGCTGCTGCCTCGGCAGTAACAGCCACATCGATAGAGTCCACTTCAACCATATTCTCTGTTAATAGCCCCTTTTTAATATCACCCTTGTAAACGCTGAGCGTGATATCGGTACGATTGTGCTCAACAAGATATAAACTGCGGGCAAAAGGCATAAACTGCACATTGAGTTGCCATTCTGGCTCAGGGAAAATCCGCTGAAGTAACTCGAAGTAGTAACCCGTTTTATCACGATTGGCAAATCCCTCCCAAGTTGACGTTGCGACATTGACCACTATCGGCTGAGCGGCGGAAACAGATACAGGTAACACAGCTAAAAATAAGCAAAAAGTAGCAAAAAATCGTCTCATGGCTATCCTCCTTCGACGTATTCAAAGTGTAGAAGAGTTTTCATTCTATGTGCACATTTAAACAGCAGACTTGCATCTTAAAACTCGACCACTATAATGGCGACCCGATTTCAGCACGCTGTCATCGGCAATAAAGTCGTAAACATAATAAATTGAATATTAGCGGGTTCCCTCACCCCGCCCTACACAACTAAAAAGGCCACATATGTTAATGTTAACCACAGCGCAGCTTCGCCGCGCTTTATTCCTATTAGTAGGATTCCACATACTGATTATTTGCGTCAGCAACTACTTAGTACAATTGCCATTTCAACTGTTTGGCTACCACACAACTTGGGGGGCATTCAGCTTTCCGTTCGTGTACTTAGCCACAGATCTCACTGTCCGTATTTTTGGCCAACAAGCCGCACGCAGCATCATACTCAAAGCTATGATTCCCGCTTTGATGATTTCCTACGTGATGGGAGTGATGTTCCATCAAGGCAGCTTTCAAGGTACTGATTCACTTGCACAGTGGAATACCTTTGTGTTCCGAATTGCCTTTGCCAGCTTCGCGGCTTATTTGATTGGTCAGTTGATGGATATTAAGGTTTTTGCCCGTATTCGAGCCAGTCGCTCTTGGTGGGTCGCCCCAGCCGCCTCAACCTTAGTCGGAAATCTGGTCGATACTTTAGTCTTTTTCAGTATCGCCTTTTACGCCTCTTCCGATAGCTTTATGGCAGCCAATTGGCCCGAAATCGCTACAGTCGATTACGGCTTTAAGCTAATCGTGAGCTTAGGCCTTTTCCTACCGGCATACGGTGTTTTGCTAAAAGTCTTACAGGACAAGATTTTGCGAGCCAATCCGCAAGAATCAATTTCCTGATTAACCCAACTGGCCAGACCTGTTATAATTTAACCAGTTAATAGCTCAGCCCTGCTCCTGTTAACGCGCGAGTGGGGCTTATTTTTTATGAGAGTAAACTATGTATTCTATTGAAATTAAAGCAGAGTCAAGTTTGACTCCCGAGTTAGCCGTTCAGCTTATCCAACTTAGCCAACAAATCCCAGAGCTCGATCACCCACTCACAAACGAAGTGTTGGACCAGCGCTTACAGGGCAAGACATGTTTGATCTTAGTCGCATATGTAGAAGGTGAATTGGCAGGGTTTAAACTGGGTTATGAGCAAGAAGAGGCTATATTTTATAGCTGGTTAGGTGGCGTTGCATCCGACTTTAGACGTTTAGGCTTAGCGCAGAGTCTACTCGAATATCAAGAAACTTGGGCACGCCGCCATGGCTATAATCATATTCAGGTGAAAACGATGAATCGTTTTCCTGCGATGCTTAATTTATTGATCAGTAATCAATATTTAATTACTGAACTAACAGCCGATCCTAAAAGCTTAGTCGATCATAAACTGTATCTGTGCAAGTCGATCTAAACCGTTAATGGATGAGGGCAAAACGATATTTGTAAAGATGTGCACTTTTTGCAATAAATAGCTTGCAAACACAATTGAGAATGATTATCGTTAACGTGCGTTCCAAAACTCATCTTTAACAACGATGACTGGTAATCGACGTTGTTATGGAGCTCCTGAGTTTGCAAGCACGACATTGCTCACACACACTCTTTGTGGCCGGACTCATCATCCGGCTTTTTTTTTGCCTAAAAATCAGTAATGCAAAGCCACATAATACAAAGCCAGCAATCGCTCGACATATTTTAATTCAAACTTAATCAGCCAAATACAACACACTGCCTATCTAACGGGATAAGACTAATCTGCAGACATATCGCTGTAGTTGCCCGCAAAGTGTAAGCCATCGTAGGGATTATTTTGCTGATCTTCCTTCGCTTCATGATACAAACCTATGGTAAATAAAGACCCTTTACCCAAAGTTGAACTCACTTCTATCGTGCCACCAATCCGCTTGATAATGCCGTAACTGAGCGAAAGACCTAAACCAGTGCCATCCTTACGTGTGGTATAAAAAGGGTCGAAAATCCGTCCAAGCTGCTCTGGCGCTATCCCTGAGCCTTCATCTTCCACTTCGATTTTGACGCCAATCGGCATATCCTGCTGCACCCAGTCATAGGTTCGCACCCAAATACGTCCTTTACCGTCCATCGCATGCGCCGCATTCACTACAAGATTAATCAAGACTTGCAACAACTGCGGACGATTAACCTGTACTGGACAACTGGCGTTTAACTCAGTGATCAGCACGACTTCTTGTTTTTGAATCGAATGTCGCACCAACACCAACATTTCTTCGATAATGGGAGTCATCGGATGCATTTCTAGTGGTGCGTTGAATTCGCCAGGTCGGCTGTATTGCAACAGGCTACGGATGATAGTGCTGATCCGCCCAACCTGTTGAATGACTAGATCAATTTCTTCTTTTACTACTTCAGCATTATCACCAAGTTCGTAGCGCAGTAATTCCATATTGCCAAGAATTACGGCCGTCGGATTATTGATTTCATGGGCAATACCTGCGGTCAATTCGCCAAGAGCTGTGAGCTTCTCGTTAGTGACGAGCTGTTGACGTGTTTCGTTTAGTAATGCCACGTTACGTTGCAGCTCTAAGGTTTTATCCTGCAGGCTGCGAGTACGCTCTTCAACCTTCATTTCAAGCTGTTCTGCAGCCGCTTGAATTTGGGCATTTCGACGCTGTAGCAAGTCAAGCATACTGTCAAATTGCTCGGCTAAGTTCGATAACTCATTATCCCTATCTAATCCTAAGGCGCCGATACGAATATTGCGCCCCGACTGCACTGCTTGTACAACATGGTGAATACGTTCAATGGGCTGCAATAAACTATAAGCACCGCGATAAACCAGCAGGCCAGAGACCAACAGCACTAACATTAGAATCGTGCCTAGCTCTATGATATTGAGTAAATAATTATGGATAAATGGCGATTCAGAAAAGCCAGTATAGATCATACCGACACGTTGGCCGCGAACATCTTCTAAGGGGGCATAAGCGGAAATAAACCAATCGTTAAATACGAAAGCGCGATCGACCCACTGCTCACCTTGAGTTAACACTTTGTCTTTCACTTCCTCCGATACTAAACTGCCAAGCGCGCGGCCCAGCGTCTCATTGCCTGTGGGATAAAAATGCAGCGGCACGTTGGTGGAAATACGGATGTTATCTAAGAAGATGGTCACAGTACCGATGGAACGCTCGGGCAAGGTGCCTTTGTCGTATACCAGATCACGAATGTGGTCGACAATTCGAGTATCGCGATTAAACAAGATCCCACCATCGAGATACCAAGCCACTTTGCCTTCCATATCAGGGACGGGCAATAGGCTACGGCTCAATAAACCACGTTCTTCAACGGTTTTAACGGGGCTCTGCGCCCGCAAGGTTGCAACTATCGGAATGCTCGCAGTGATAGCCAATTCGGGGTCGATACGTGCTAAACGCTCGGGCGGCAGCACCATCAAGCCGGAGTAAGGTAATAAACCATCTAACTTAGGAAGGATTTGGCGTAAATCTGGGTCTGCGGCCGCTTCGGCAACACTGACTAAACGCAGATAATCGAGATTTAGCTGTTTTTTCTGTTCAAGGAGAAAAGCATCAATACTGGCTCGGTAGCTGACTTCGCCACTTAATTCTTTACCACTGAAAAGTGGCCTAAAGTCATTTTGAAAAGTCCAAGACGTCACCACACGTTCAAGTTGTTTTTCTTGGCGTACTTGCACTTGCTGCAAAGTGTTTTCGGCAACAGATAAGTCAGCTTTAACCTTCATAAACAGCTGCTTACCTGTGTAACTGATGTTCCAGTAAATAGTGATAAACACTAAACTCACCAGTGTCAGTAAAATGGGCAGTAACGTCAGGATTAATATGCGATAGCGCACCTTGGCCTGCATTTGCTGCCAACTGACACCAAAAAAGTGAGTGAAGAATGACACCCTATGACTCCTGTTCGCCACTAAAATCAAACCACTCTTTATACTTGCGATCTAAGGTCTTGCGCGATACGCCTAAATCCCTCGCCGCGGCAGACTTATTGCCAGAATGTAAGTCCACAACACTGGTCACATGGTGTTTTTCCACGTCTTTCAATGGCCAATCCAATGGATAACCCGATGTGGATAAAGACTCACTCTTCAGCTGTTGCTTCCAATATTCCGCTGGCGGTTTGCCCAGCAAAATACAACGCTCAATCATGTTGCGCAGTTCACGAATGTTACCAGGCCACTCGTGTTGCTGTAGTTTCACCATATCTTCATGGCTCCATACGACTTCTCTTACCCCTAATTCAGCGGCAAGTTGGCGAGTGAAATGATGGGTTAACTCCACTACATCTTCGGGTCTATCACGTAATGGCGGGATTAAAATATCGAGCACATTCAGCCGATAATATAAGTCTCGACGGAAATTCCCAGCATCCACTTCATCAATCAGAGTACGGTTAGTGGCCGCGATCACTCGCACATCAATGTTAACTTCTTTCTCGCTGCCCACAGGACGAATCGCTTTTTGCTCTAACACTCGAAGTAAAGCCGTTTGCATTTTTAGTGGCATTTCGCCAATTTCATCGAGAAAAATCGTCCCGCCAGAAGCAAAACTGAATAAACCTTCACGATTGCCTTTCGCACCCGTAAAGGCACCGGCGGTATGGCCAAACAATTCACTTTCGAGCAGTTCAGGGGCGATAGAGCCACAGTTAACTGGGACAAAAGGTCCCTGACGTCCACTAAGCAAATGCAATTGCCGTGCGACTAATTCCTTACCCGTGCCCGACTCACCTTGGATCAAGACGACGGCATTGGTCGGCGCCACACGTTCGATGATATGTTTCACCGACTTCATGGCTTCACTGCTGCCAATAATGGTCGATGAATAACCGATTGAAACCTCACGACGCAGCATCAAGTTTTCACGTTTAAGCAAGCGACGTTCGATACAGCGATCGACCGCAGTCATCATCTGTTCGAGATGGAAAGGTTTCATGATGAAGTCAGACGCACCCGCGCGTAGCGCGGTAATCGCGACTTCCATGTCAGCATAGCCAGTCATAAATATGATGTCCGAACGACGCCCCTGCTCATCCAACGCTTCATGCCATTCGATACCCGAACGACCAGGCAGACGAATGTCAACGATAAGCAAATCGAAATGGCAACGGCTACGCAGCTGCTCCGCATCTTCGATACTGCCCGCCGTTTCGACTAAGGCAAATTTCTTCGAGAGTGCCTTATTTAAAAAACTCCGCATTCCGGGTTCATCATCAACAATCAGTACCGATACTGCCGATGGAAGAGGCTTGAGGTTATTATCTATCTGGCTCATATTGTCTGCTTCTGGACATTTTGACTCATTTGCGACCAATTCTAGCACTGAAAATAGATGAATAGGTCACTATGAACCATCAGAAGTTTGTCCTGAGACAATTTGTCTGTAGAGTATTTGTTAAGCTTGGGATCAAGCTCACAAATTAGGTTAAGCTGTGAAGAAAATGACCGCATTCTCAGCTTGGCATCTAACTTGCTTTCAACCGAACGTATTACAATTTACGAGACCTTCCACTCAGTAGGCATTTGAGTTGGAATCCTATTTTCCGCCAAGGAGTACCCATGCTAAACATGAAATCTCATATGAAGTCATTACTGGGACTGGTTGTTGCAGCCAGTATGTTCACTGTTTTACCCGCTCACTCGACTGAAATTATCAAGTTAGCCACCACCACCAGCACAGAAAACTCAGGCCTATTGAAAGAACTGTTACCTAAGTTCGAAAGTGAATCAGGCTACAAGGTTCAAGTCATCGCCACAGGTACAGGTAAAGCCCTGAAACTAGGTGAGCAAGGTGATGTGGATTTAGTCATGACTCACGCGCCTAGCGCCGAAGCCAAATTCGTAGCCGATGGTTTTGGTGTTGAGCCCCGTGGCATTATGGAAAATGATTTCGTAGTACTTGGCCCTAAAAACGACCCAGCAAAAATCCGTGACAGCAAAACGGCCGAAGAAGCCTTCGTTAAAATGGCAAAATCAGGCGTACCTTTTATCTCTCGTGGTGACAACTCAGGCACTCACATCAAAGAGTTAGAAGTATGGAAAGCGGCAAATGTTACTCCTAACTTCAAAGGTTATACTTCAGTCGGTCAAGGCATGGGTAAAACCCTGCTGATGGCAAACGAAATGCAAGGTTACACTCTGTCTGACCGTGGTACTTTCGTGGCTTATAAAACTAAGCTCGATCTTGCCGTTGATTTCGATGGTGGTAAAACCTTAGCCAACCCATACCAAGTCATTCTCATCAACCCTACTAAATACCCAGATCTGAACCACAAAGGCGCTAAAGCATTCAGCGACTGGTTGATCAGCAAAGAAGGTCAAAGCATGATCAACAGCTTCAAAGTTGAAGGCGAGCAATTGTTCAAGGCAACTTATAGCGAATGAACGACGGCTGGCTAGCACTATTACAGCAGGCGTTAAGCCTGCTGTTTTCTTTAGACCCTGACGTTTGGTCCATCATTTCGATCTCGTTTTCGGTTTCTTTCGCGGCACTGCTGATCACGCTGGTTCCTTCCATGGTGCTCGGCTTTGTGTTGGCGTTTGCGCCATTTCGCGGCAAATGGATAGTCACTAACTTAGTTCAAACTCTGCAATCAATCCCGACAGTGGTTATCGGTCTACTCGTGTATTTACTGCTAACGCGCAACGGTCCTATGGGCGATCTAAAATGGTTATTTACCCAAGAAGGCATGATTCTCGGGCAAATGTTCATCTGTGCCCCCGTGCTAATTGCAATGAGCCAAGCCGCATTCACTAGCGTTGATCGCAGAGCTTGGGAAACCTCACGCACCTTAGGTGCCTCTTGGTGCAGCGCAGTGTGGACAGTATGCCGAGAACTGCGCATGCCCTTACTGCTGGCGATTGTCGCGGCGTTTAGTCGCATTCTGACCGAAGTCGGCTGCTCTATGATGGTCGGCGGCAATATTTTAAACGTGACCCGTAATATTCCTACCGCAATCGCACTTGAAACCAGCAAAGGTGACTTCGCCCAAGCTATCGCCCTCGGGCTAGTGCTGCTAATCTTGGCCTTGATCCTCAACTTTGCCTTAGGTAGTTTACGCGGCAAAGCCATGCCAAGGAGCCATTAAGCAATGACTAAGGTCAAACTGATCGCCCGTGACGTAGAAATGTCCTTTGGTGCGCGCCTGTTATTCAAAGCCGACGTATTATCGCTCTGCCAAGGAGATGTGATTTATCTGCAAGGCGACAATGGCACAGGCAAATCAACCTTGATGAAAATTCTGGCAGGCTTAATACCACCAACCAAAGGCCATATTAAGGCTGTCGGTTTTGCCAAAAATGCTTGGTGGCGACGCAATCCATTGTTAGGTAAGGCTGTTTATCTGCACCAACATCCTTATTTGTTCGACGGCACAGTAGAATATAATCTCACCTATGGGCTGAATTTCAGCTCAGAAACAAAAGCCAAGGCTAAACAGCGGATTACTCAAGCAATTGAGATGGCGCAGCTAGGGTCGCTGCTGCACGAAAGGGCCAGTAATCTCTCTGGTGGCGAAAGACAGCGCCTCGCGATTGCGCGCGCTTGGATCCTACAACCTAAACTATTAATGCTCGATGAACCCACCTCCAATATGGACAAGGATTCCCAAGAGCTAGTATTAAAAATGATCCAACAACTCAAACACGAAGGCACAGGAATGTTACTGAGTAGCCATCAGAATTGCGCGCTAACCGCCATCTGCGAACAACAGTGGCACATAGAAAGTGAGCGCGTGATGACCTCTTATCAACAGCCTGAATCTTTGCCAGCACAGGAGCCTTTGTATGTCATCGCAAATTGATGCCGTTATTCTCGCCGGTGGTATGGCCCGTCGCATGGGTGGCGACGATAAAGGTCTCGTCGAATTAAACGGCGAAGCCATGATTAAGCACACAATAGATAGAATAAAACCTCAGGTTAAGGAGATCCTGATCAACGCAAATCGTAACCAAACACGTTATGCTGAGTTCGGTTTTAAGGTGATAAGTGACGAGCATAGTGGTTTCCTCGGACCTTTAGCGGGTATGATCACCGCTATGGGCCAAACAGATGCAGACTACTTATTGGTAGTGCCCTGCGACTGCCCACTCCTGCCACTCGACCTTGTTCCGCGTATGTTGGCAGCAATTGAAGCAGAAAAAGCCGAGATTGCTGTTGCCAGTGACGGTGAGTATGAACAACCCGTTGTTTTACTCTTAAAACCTAGCTTACGTGACTCGATGAAAGCGTTTCTTGAGGCGGGTGAGCGTAAAGTGGACTTTTGGTATATCAAACATCACTTCGTCGTAGCGTCATTCGCCGACCAGCCCAATGCTTTTGTGAATGTGAATACGCCAGAACAAAAACAACGACTAGCGATAGAAATCACCCAATAGCTAAAAAGGCTCCAATAACCCAAATTAGAGGTGCAAATGAGTAACCCCTTCGTCAATCCGCTCGCTATTCCCGTTCTCGGATTTTGTGCCTACAGTGGCACGGGGAAAACCACCTTACTCAAGCAATTGATCCCCGAATTAAATCAACGTGGCCTGCGCTTAGCCGTAATCAAACATGCCCACCATAATTTCGACGTAGATATTCCCGGCAAAGACAGTTACGAAATGCGTAAAGCGGGTGCGCGACAAATGCTGGTCGCCTCCCATGTACGCTGGGCGCTGATGACAGAAGATGCGCGCGATGGCGATCCTGAGTTAGTCCATTTACTCAAGCAAATCGAAGCCGACAAAGTCGATATCGTCCTCGTCGAAGGCTTTAAAAAGCTCGCATTACCTAAAATTGAATTGCACCGCGCCGCCCACGGCAAACCTTTTATCTACACCCAAGATGAGAATATCCTCGCCATCGCCTGTTGCGATGACACTCAGTTGCCAAACGACGCACTCCCGAATGAGCTGCGCCGTCTCGATCTCAACAATGTCAGCCAGATTGCCGATTTTGTGATGGAGTACGCCCAAAACTGGGAAGCGCCACTCCAATACCCCATTTCGGCCGTGGATACCTGCGCCATAGGCAACAACAAAAACCTTACCGTCAGCCAAGGTTTAGCGCAGATTTTATCCCATGTATCACCTGTGGCAGAGATTGAAGACATTGAGTTAGATGCCTTAGATAACCGCGTACTAGCCAGCGACAGCATTTCTCCCGTCAACGTGCCACAACAAACCAATTCGGCGATGGATGGCTACGCCTTTGTCTATCAAGACCCAATGCCTACCACATTAAAATTGGTGGGAGAGGTTCTTGCCGGTCATCAATATTCGGCCACGCTTAAAGTCGGCGAAACCGTGCGTATCATGACGGGCGCAACAGTGCCTGCAGGTGCTGATACAGTGCAGCCCCGAGAGCTTGCCAAGGAAGTCGATGGCATTGTTAGCTTTGAAGGCCGCATTCTTTCTGGCCAACACGTTCGCCTCGCTGGAGAAGATATTGCTCAAGGCCAAGTCGCACTTGCAAAAGCCACTCGCCTAAGCGCCGCCGAACAAGGTTTACTAGCCTCACTCGGGCTCAATCACGTGAGTGTATATCGCCGCCCAACTGTTGCAGTATTCTCTACCGGCGATGAAGTGAGCCAGCCCGGCGAAGTGCTCAAAGCTAACTGCATTTATGACTCAAACCGCTTTACCATCAAAGCGATGGCAAAACGTCTCGGTTGTGACGTTATCGATTTAGGCATTATCGAAGATTCTGAAGCCGCCCTTGAAGCAACTCTCGCTAAAGCCGCCAACCTTGCTGATGTCGTCATTAGCTCGGGTGGCGTGTCTGTCGGCGATGCGGACTACATTAAAACCGTGCTTGCACGCCTCGGAAAAATTGATTTCTGGCGGATTAGCATGCGTCCGGGTCGGCCACTCGCCTTTGGTAAAGTGAATGACAGCTTATTCTTCGGGCTACCTGGCAACCCAGTCGCAGTCATGGTGTCTTTCCTGCAATTTGTGCAGCCCGCTTTACGAAAATTAGCAGGTGAAGTGAACTGGCAAGCGCAGCTATTCCCTGCAATAAGTGATGAAACTCTACGAAGCCGCCAAGGCCGCACCGAATTTATTCGCGGGATTTATCAGCTTGGTAAAGATGGACGCCTACACGTTAGTAGCACGGGCAACCAAGGTTCTGGGATGTTAAGTTCAATGGTTAAAGGGAATTGCCTCATCATCATAGGGGATGATGCAGAAGCCGTGAATGCAGGTGAAACTGTATTTATTCAACCCTTTGCGGATCTGCTTTAGGATCCAGTGAGTTTTTATGAGTCTAATTGTGGATTCCTTTGGCCGTAAGGTCGAATATTTACGGCTCTCGGTCACCGACCGCTGCGACTTTCGCTGTGTTTATTGCATGACGGAAGATCCCTGTTTTCTGCCAAAGGACCACGTACTCCACCTCGAAGAATTAGCTTGGATTGCCCAAGCCTTTACCGAGCTTGGTGTGACTAAAATTCGCCTGACCGGCGGTGAGCCCTTAGTTCGCACCGATTGCGATCAGCTAGTGGGTCTGCTTGGCAAACTGCCTGGGCTGACGGATTTATCCATGACCACCAATGGTTCAAGGCTGACAAAATTCGCTAAACCCATGTTTGATGCAGGATTAAAGCGCCTCAATATCAGCCTAGATACCTTAAACCCCACACTGTTTACTCAGCTAACGCGTAACGGCAAATTAGACAGAGTCATCGATGGTATTGATGCGGCTATTGCGGCGGGATTTGAACGTATTAAGATTAATGCGGTGATTTTAAAACAGCAGAACGATAATGAAGTTATTGATTTAGTTGATTTCTGCCGTGGCCGTAACTTAGACATCGCCTTTATCGAAGAAATGCCACTTGGCGAAATGGATGAGCGGAAACGCGCCCGTCATTGCAGCAGCGATGAAGTAAAAGCCATCATCAATAGTCACTATCCGCTACAGCTTTCCAACAAACGTACCGGCGGCCCAGCACGTTATTACACTATGGCCGACAGCCCAATCCATATCGGCTTTATCTCGCCCCACAGCCACAACTTCTGCCACGAATGTAATCGCGTGCGCGTCACAGTCGAAGGCCAATTACTGCTGTGTTTAGGCAATGAACATGCCGTTGATCTCAAAAGCATAGTCCGGGAATTTCCGGCTGATATTGAAAGATTAAAAGTCGCTATTCTCGCGGGAATTAATCTCAAGCCTAAGCAGCACGACTTTGGCAATAATCAGGTACAAATCCTACGCTTTATGAATGCCACTGGCGGTTAAGCATCACCACTCCATCGCTTAAGGGCTAGCATCTCAATTTGGCCGTGATAAACTCGAAGCATCACCCCATACTTAGCGTCACACATTTCTATGGCCTTAACTCGTAAGCAATGGAATAACGTCATTATTGTCGCCTGCGTCTTTATGGTCGCCGTGCTGACTTTTATGGATAACAAGACCAATAATGTTCCGAGTGATGCTCAGCTGCTATTTGACGATAATGCGCCGCTTTCACAGCTGCAACTCGACGGGTTATGGCTGCACAAGCAAGCATCACAATGGGAGTGCGACACTAAAATCCTCAACTGTGATGAATGGGCAAAGGCGTGGCAAACCATACGGGTATCCCCCTTAACCACCGCGCCAGAAACCACAGATAATCCGCAAGAATTAGTCATCCAGATTGCAGATATCCGCGATGCTCAACTGTGGATCTATTTTCCCAATGAAGGCGCCTTAAAGTCTCCCGCAGGTAATTGGTATTTAGTACCACCGAGTTTAAGATCTAAACTGCAACCGATCCTCGATGCGAAACCCGCAACTTAAATGCCACCCCATTTTACTTAAGATAAGAAAGAATCCATGCCGGAATTACCAGAAGTTGAAGTCACCCGTCAGGGTATTGCCCCCTACCTTGTCGAGCAAACCGTAGTTGATCTTGTGATCCGCAATGGCTCGTTGCGCTGGCCAGTGCCTGACATAGCCAAACAGATTATCGGCCAAGTCATACGCCAAGTGCGACGCCGTGCTAAGTATCTATTAATCGACACCGACGCGGGCACCAGCATAGTGCATTTGGGTATGTCAGGGAGTTTACGGATTTTGCCCCACGACACGCCAGTGGAAAAGCATGACCATATCGACTTAGTGCTCGCCAACGGCCGCATTTTACGTTTTAACGATCCCAGACGTTTCGGTGCTTGGCTATGGTGTGAACTCCCAGAAGAAGCGCATCCATTACTCGCCAAACTGGGGCCAGAGCCACTGACCCATGCCTTTAATGTCGCACAATTAGCGGCAGCTTTAGCGGGCAAGAAAAAGGCCATCAAACTCTGCCTGATGGATAATCATATAGTGGTGGGAGTGGGTAATATTTACGCCAATGAAGCCCTGTTTGCGGCGGGCATTCACCCAGAGGCCGAAGCAGGTAAAATCGATATCGAGCGTTTGACCGTTTTAGTTGCAGAAGTGAAGCAAATCTTAGCCCACGCCATTAAACAGGGTGGCACCACGCTGAAAGACTTCACCAATGCCGATGGCAAGCCGGGCTACTTCGCCCAAAAACTGCATGTCTATGGTCGCGGCGGTGAAACCTGCACAAGCTGCGGTAACTTGCTGAGTGAAATCCGTTTAGGCCAGCGCACCACAGTTTTTTGTGGCATTTGCCAAACACGCTAATATTGCGTTATTTATAAGCCAAAATGCCAAGCAAGTGCTTGGCATTTTTCGTTATTTAATCAATTATATCTGTCAAAAACGATACTCAAAACTGCTAAATAGCGTGGCATTTGTATCATTTTCTTGAACTTCAAATTCCGATCTCGATACTGTTCCACCTAAGCTCCACATGCCTTTCCACACAGGCATACGGTAAGAAAGCTCCAGCATCAATAAATCTTCTTTTGGCGGTTGTGGTGCCCAAGTGTTCGCCACATTGGAGCCATCTTTATTCAGCTTCGCATAACGCAGCAACGAGGTAAAACCACGGCTGTTATTAAACTGGCCAACTAATCCAACCACGAACACTTGTGCATCGCTATCATAGGTAGAACCCAAAGCACGACCATAGTAGCGAGCACCACTCAGATAGACAGGATCCTCATAGAAACAATTGGCACTATCACCATCGCATTTTACATAGGTGTCCGAATATTCCATGAACAACTTAAACTGCTTACCCGATGTGCCAAAATGGGTATCAATCCCCCAAAGTGAGCCGCAGTCACTACCATTTTCACAACTATGTTCGAGATATAATCCAACAGGGATATCCTGCAAAGTATCGGCATAACGCATATCAATACTTTGAGTTCTATGGCCTGCATCGCGGCGCTCATTCGGCGCACAATCATTTGTACCATCGATACAAACAGCATTACTCGCAACCGAATCCCACCAAGAGTCAAAGTTACAATCTTGGCCCTCACCACAAAATAAGGTCGACCAAGACAATCCCACTTCTAACTGTTTAATCGGTCTTGCACTTAAGCGCATATCCCACTCAGCCGTCTTAGGCACAGCACGATCCACTTCAGTTAAGCTAAATCCGGTTTTAAAGGTCCAAGGACCAATCCAAGATAACCAAGGTGTTTCAAAGGCCGCGGCATTGTTACGGCTCAAGGTTAACGATGACATAGGGCGGGCGTTATTAGAACGATGTAGAGCCGAGTCAAACCCCGGTCCCCACCACTGCTCAACCGCGCCTAAGGTTGCGATCCAATTACCAAAAATGATGGCAAAATAAGACTCATCAAGGCGGAAATTTTTATTATCTTGCGGATCATAGGTTTCTGCCACAGTCGCCTTATAAGCAACACGCGATCCTAAATACTCGTAGGAGCCCAGCACTTCACCTTTCTCGCGATAGTCAGAACCATAATGTTGAAAGCGAGCAGGATCAGATGCTGCCGATACTTTTATCCGTGCATTACCACGATTATCGACAGCATTTTGATAATAAAAATTAACCCGTGCAAAGGCTTGTACTAAAGAGGGAGAAAGCAGCTCAGGCTCAATTTTCGCTAAATCACCACCAATGCCTGACCACATCAATGGATAAGTATTCACTGGCACAGTGATCACACCCGCATCAGCAAGTGCTTGAATGTCAGCTCTAAGATAAATATCAGAGGCATCGACCCAAGGTGCAGCAGCAAGCATTGAAGAAAAAAACAGGCCAGAGGCAATGCTAGTAGCAAGGATCGTGGGGGGAAAAAAAGCCTTCATAACATCCTTTTAAGTATCATCACAAGGCAACAATGCCTCAAAGTTAACACAAAACGCCTACGTAAAAACCATCAGGTACGCAGGTAAAATCTAGGGTTTAACCAACTTAAGCTTTGCCGCCAATGCAGCAGTTACTTCAGGGTGAACAAACTGGCTCACATCGCCACCATGCAAAGCGACTTCCTTAACTAAGGTTGAAGAGATAAATGAGTTTTCCTCGGCAGGCGTTAAAAATACGCTTTCCAGATCAGGGCTCAATCTGCGATTCATATTTGCTAATTGGAATTCATATTCAAAGTCGGATACCGCGCGTAACCCACGCACAAGTACACTGGCCTTTTGCTCCTTGGCAAAATCCACTAGCAACCCCGAAAACCCCACCACCTCAACATTATCCAAATGAGCAGTCACCCGATTGACCAATTCAACTCGCTCTTCAAGGGTGAATCTAGGCTGCTTGGAAGGATTAGCCGCAATGCCAATCACCACATGTTTAAACAGTTTAGCCGCACGCTCAATCAAGTCGGCATGACCATTGGTGATAGGATCAAATGTCCCTGGGTAAATTGCTCTTGTATGCACTTTGCTGACTCAACTCACATGGATGCCAAAAATCATTGCTCGCAAGTCTACTCGTTTTAGCCAAGCGAGTGAATAATCGCAGCAAAAACGACTTTAAATACCGATAAAAAACTTAAAAATAAGCAAGAACGCTATTGATTAAGCCCATGTAAAGGCACGAACAGGTATAATGTTGCACGAAATTAAAACCGACCACATACAATGTTGCTCCCCTATTTAACGATATACACTGAGCAGTGTTAGGTTTAAAAACGACGTTTGAAGACACGCAGAAGAGCATATATGAAGAAAATCGCGATTTTTTGCCATAACTTTTTCTCCAACGGCACAGTGAAAGTCGCCTTGTCGCAGGCAGAAGTGTTACAGGAAGCAGGACAAGATGTACATTTGTTTGTGTTTCACAGGGAAGGCGATTTTATACCTCCGCAAAATGTGACCATTCATTATCTGTTTGAAGCGGGTCAAAAACCTTCGCTACAGGAGCAGATACAACAACTCAAAGCTAAAGTGAGCGCCGCCGAAAAAACGGGCAAGTTTTCACTCTTTCTAAGTAATTCAACTGACTGCGATGTTGTTGTTTCCGGCTGTCATTTCGATCCTTGCTACTACTTCTGTCATTGTGCGTTAAAACAAGAGTTATTGATGGAGTTAAAACGCGGTCCAGTACACTTCTGGCGCAGATGGAAAAAAGCCAAGGCTCTGATCGGCAAAAAAATCATCACAGTCTCAAATGGTATTGCCGACGAACTCAGAGCCACTTCTTGGTTAAAACCCCAGAGCGTGCAAACCATCTACAACCCTTTTCGCTTAGAAGAAATAAAAATTAAGACTCAAGAAGTTATCGCCGAAATTCCCAATGAGCCTTATATGATCCATGTGGGTAGAGTCACTCGTCAAAAGCGCCATGACATTCTCTTCAAAGCATTGAGGGATATGCCGACAGCACCGAAACTCGTGCTTCTCTGTAATCGACCAAATAAAGCGCGTAAATTAGCCAAAAAATACGGTGTTGAGCACCGAATTATCACACCCGGTTTTCAACATAATCGTAAGCGTAACGCCAACCACACCTTGCGGTGTGGCTGGTGATCAGTAAGGCAGGAGTTGCTGTAGTTTCTCTTGGGTGTTGGCTTTGGGTAGCTCGGTTAATAAGCGGCATAGGTAATCATACGGCTCCAGTCCGTTGATTTTTGAGGTCTCGACCAGGCTGTACAGTGCCGCACTGGCTTGTGCTCCCGTCTTGGTATTGGCGAACAACCACGCCTTGCGACCAATCACGAACGGTTTGATGGCGCGC
>NZ_JAKKRK010000070.1:0-18433 GCF_025654545.1 Shewanella sp. SM20
TCAACAAAGCCACCGTCATCATCCTGAAACGCCAACAACTGACGCTTGCGATAACTAAAATATGTAGGAATGATGCCCTGACGTTTTGCAAATTCAGTTTGGGTGAGACCACTTTGGGCTTGCTCGGCAAACAAGGCCAGCCATTGTTCTTTGGTACGGTGCATGATGATTACCCTGGCAGTTGATAATGGCAGACAGGGTAAAGTTGATCAGTTAGGATTGGAATGTGTGGTTGGCGTTACGCTTACGTTTTGAGGCTCAATACTTCACTAAGAGTTGCTTATCATAGATACTTATTGAGTGCATTCACTCTTGTTTTGTTACTCGTTTTATAGGCATTATCTCTATCTTTGATAATCAGAAAAGTTGCATTTAACGTGAATGAGCTAACTCATTTTTGTCAAAATATATGCTCTGCTTGTTTGTAGCCTTAACAAACTGGCTTCGTTTAAGCATCTATAACTAAACTTTAAAAATAGTTAGTGTTAGATTTAGTCTTTAAAATCTAAAAGTTATGCAAGCACTCGAAAGGTGAGCCATGGTGATTGGCGAGACGACCGTCCGCCCCATGGACGGGGCGGTCGAGCATCCACGGACGGACTGGCTGCGAGTCGGTGAGTCAATGCCATGGCAAGCCTATATGCGTAGATACCAGCCAACGCTAATCCCCTAAAACCAAAACCAAAAGTCGCAGCCTAGACTACTTTCCTACACATTTAAGTCCAAAACCAATACAGTCGATTTTACAATCTAGAGCCCTTAGTGTGCCCTGCTTAAAAATATCCCAACAGCCACAGTCATATTCGCAGTCGCAATGTGCGTCACATGAAGTACGAAAGCCAAAACCATAAGGCGGAATAGCCGATGAGATAAATCCACTCCCCTCTTAAATATAAAAAAGGAGTGATACTTTTATTCAATCAATATCAATCAAGCCAACTTAAAGGCTTTTATTTTGGGGAGGTGTGCGGCGAGTTGGGGGAATTTGTGGGGTTGAACGTCATCCCAATCAATCGAATAATAGGCGCTTAATTCACTGGCGAGTTGCTGATTATCGAACATCTCATCATTAACCGAAAATATACACATGGCCTTGTGAGTATTCTTTTCACGAAATTGCGACACGCACTTATTGGCAATATCGGCATATTCTTCTGGGCGATCAATCTTGCCCTGCATATTATTTTCTGGGTGCAAATTAGGGTTAATCAGCACAGATTTAAGACCATTTAAAAATCCAATCCGCTCGGCCCAATAAGCACCGAGTCCTACGCCAACCATTAACGGTGCAGGGTCGTCGCTATGCTTCATTTGCTTAGCGACTTCCTTAAGCAAGTGTTGCATGTCGTGCTTAGGGTGCAAAGTGCTGTAACTGATCAAACGCACATCAGGGTCAATAAATTGCAACTGACGCATTTTTTCGTGATTACCTGGGCTAGTCGCATCAAATCCATGAAGATAGAAAATCATATCAAGGCCTTTTAATCATTTTTGATTACAGTGAATTAACTAACCCTAGCAAAAGAGTGATCTCACACCTTGCGCTACATCAAACTTTTGCCTGTTGAGCCAAACAAATTTGCTCGGCAAGCTGCTTGGCATTTTCCCAACGAGCCGTATTATCGAGCGCCGCTGCCGTTTGCGAGGCATTGGGTTTAAGTAAACTCGCAGGATACTGTGGCGCGCTCGCAGGCCAAGTAAAGCCATCGAGTAGCGACATTACGCCCGCATTGTCATTACACACTAAAATCATGTCGCAACCTGCGGCTAAGGCGGCGCTGGCCCTTGCACGGTAATCGCCCGCAAATCCTGCGCCTTGCATGCCAAGATCGTCAGAGAAAATCACCCCGTTAAAGCCAAGTTCTTTACGCAGCACTTGTTTTAGCCAGTATTCGGAAAAGCCCGCAGAGTTAGGGTCGACTTTAGGGTAAACCACGTGCGCGGGCATCACGCCTAATAACTTTTCTTTTGCGATCAATTCTTTAAACGGCAGGATATCCTTTGCAAAAATGGCCTCGGCATCACGTTCATCAATGGGTTTCTCGTAGTGCGAATCCGCCACTACACTGCCGTGCCCGGGGAAATGTTTACCCACGGCGCCCATGCCAGCTGCGGCCATGCCAGCAATAAAGCTTTCGGCCAGTGTAATGACCTCGGCGGGCTCTGGGCTAAAGCTGCGTTTACCTATGACTTGGCTCACGCCGTTTAAGTCCAACACGGGCGCGAAACTTAAGTCGATATCGCAAGCCAGTAATTCAATCGCCATCAAGAAACCGAGCTCACAGGCCCAACGCTTGGCCAATACCATATCACCCTTTGCTGCGGGGAGAATGTCGCCCATGGCGGGAATAATAGTAAAGCCATCACGGAAACGTTGTACTCGGCCACCCTCATGATCAACGGCAATTAATATTTCTGGGCGGATTTGGCGTATCTGTTGTACCAGACGGATCAACTGATCACGGCTCGAAAAATTGCGGGAAAATAGGATTAAACCACCCACCTGTGGATGGCGTAGCATCTCAGATTCAGCCTCACTGACGTCCAACGACAGTAAATCCAACATTAAATAGCTCATACTTCTCCCTAAAAATATTCATTAATACTCAAAAAATAACCACTCAAGCCATAAGTAGTCCACGCTCACAAAAAAGCTAAAAAAAGCGAGCCACCTACCCTTGTAGCGCTATCGAAGCCTGTATTCTTGTCCATAAAATGGCCTGTAAAAAAGTCCCAATTAAGTTCAGCTTATCCGAACTATTACGAATAAAAAAAACTAATGTGAATTGTCACACTAATCTATGGGATACTGGCGTTAGAGTATCACACAAGCAGATTTCGCATGAAAGAACGCCGCCACTGACCAGAGTACACGCGCAAGATTAGCGTGCTTCAATCTGCAGAGCGAGCAATCCCATGCACTCAGACTAAAATAATAAACAAGACACAACAGGACTTCTATCATGATTAGCGTATTTGACATGTTCAAGATCGGCATAGGTCCATCGAGTTCACATACCGTCGGCCCAATGAAAGCGGGCAAAATCTTTATGCAAAACCTGACTGACTCAGGACTCGTGACCCAGATTGATGAATTAAGAGCCGAGCTCTTTGGCTCCCTCGGCCAAACAGGCAAAGGCCACGGCACGGGCAAAGCAGTGATTTTAGGCTTAATGGGCGAAGATCCCGAAACCGTGGACACTGACAGTATCGACGGTATTTTAGAACACGTCTCCAAGGACGAAACCTTAACGCTGCACTGTGGCAAAGTGGTTAAGTTTACCCGTGAGCAAGGCATTACCTATCACAGACGCAAAACGCTACCTGCGCATGCTAACGCCATGACCTTGTACGCTTACTGTAAAGGGGAATGCATTTTTGATCGCACTTACTACTCAGTGGGCGGCGGCTTTATTTTAGATGAAGATGAAATTAGCCAACGTAATGCATCGCCAGCCTCACAAATTGAATCGGCTCCTTTTGATTTTGTGAGTGCGGCTCACTTACTGGAATTATGCGGAGAACAAGGTCTCAGCATTTCTTCTTTAATGATGGCGAACGAACTGAGTTTAGCCACTGAAGATGAAGTCAAAGCCAAGCTGTGGAATATTTGGCAGACGATGAAAACCTGTATCGAACGCGGTTATCAGAAGGAAGGTATTTTACCTGGCGGCCTAAAACTGCGTCGTCGTGCTCCTGCACTGTACCGTCGGTTGAAAGCCGAAGGCCGTAACAATGTCGATCCATTAACCGCTATGGATTGGGTTGATTTATTCGCCCTGTCGGTCAACGAGCAAAATGCGGCCGGTGATCGCGTCGTCACTGCGCCAACAAACGGTGCTGCGGGAATTATTCCTGCCGTTTTATGCTATTACGATACCTTCGTACAAGAAGTGGATATCGATGTCTGCGCCCGTTATTTATTAACTGCCGCTGCAATTGGTATTTTGTACAAGAAAAATGCCTCAATTTCGGGCGCCGAAGTCGGTTGCCAAGGTGAAGTGGGCGTGGCCTGTTCTATGGCCGCTGGCGCACTGACTGAGATCATGGGCGGTACGGTTGAGCACGTTGAAAACGCGGCAGAAATCGGCATGGAACATAACTTAGGTTTAACCTGCGATCCTGTGGGCGGCCTAGTGCAAGTGCCTTGTATCGAACGTAATGCCATGGGCGCGATCAAAGCGATCAACGCTTCTCGTATGGCCCTGCGCGGTGACGGTAACCATAAGGTTTCACTGGATAAAGTGATCAAAACCATGATGGATACCGGCAGAGATATGCGCAGCAAATACAAAGAAACCGCCAAAGGCGGCCTAGCAGTCAACATTGTTGAGTGCTAAGTGCTGAGTGTTAGTTCACTCCCACTAATCGCTTAAATCGCACCATAAAAAATGCCGCAACTCACAAAGTTGCGGCATTTTTGTTTTAGCTCATCGGCGTGACTGCTGAATCGGCTATTTAAGGCTTAAAGTACAAGCTATGGAATTTAAGGTGCTCTTCAATAAAGCTCGCGATGAAGTAGTAGCTGTGATCGTACCCCGCTTGCATCCGCACATCCAAGGGATAACCCTTGGTATGGGCGATATCCACCAGCGATTGTGGCATCAATTGGGTGTCTAAAAAGCTGTCAGCTTCACCTTGGTCAATCAGTACTGGCACTTCGCTAATCGCGAGCTTAAGCAACTCGCATGCATCATACTGGCGCCAATGTTCACGATTTTCACCTAAATACTCACTAAAGGCTTTAATGCCCCAAGGTGCATTACTTGGATTCGAAATCGGGCTAAAGGCCGAAATTGAGCTATATCTGTGTGGATTACTCAGACCAATCACCAAAGCACCATGACCGCCCATTGAATGGCCGGAGATAGCGCGCTGGGTAGTGACAGGAAAATGCGCTTCAATCAAGGTAGGCAGCTCATGGACTATGTAATCGTACATTTTGTAATGACGATTCCAAGGTGCTTTTGTCGCATTGAGGTAAAAACCCGCGCCTAAGCCTAAATCGTAAGCTTTATCCGCCGCATCGGGCACATCGTCACCGCGAGGACTGGTATCAGGGGCGACAATCGCCATCCCAAGTACCGCTGCCATGCGCTGTGCACCCGCCTTCTGCATAAAGTTTTCATCGGTACAGGTTAGACCTGAAAGCCAATACAGCACAGGCACTGGTTTATTCACCGCCTCAGGCGGCAGATAAATGGCAAAGCGCATCTCGCAGTTTAATGACTGAGATTGATGGCGATACTGCTTATGCCAACCGCCAAAACTCTTGTTACAACTGATATTTTCTATGGTCATACAAGTCCTTTTAAGCTCAATCTTTTAGCGCTATTTATAACGTTAGTCTTAGCGTTAGTCATGGCGCTTATCGTCAGCTCAGTTGGCAACACAGCAGACAGATTTGCACCTGTCTGCCGATTAGTCACATCAAGCTGAAGCATCCGTTTAAAATGCAAAACCACTTATTTATCAAAATGGATCACGCTACGGATGCTCTTACCTTCGTGCATCAGCTCAAACGCCTCATTGATTTGCTCAAGTCCCATAGTATGGGTGATAAAATCATCGAGCTTAAATTCGCCCGCCATGTAACGCTCAACAATGTGGGGCAGTTCAGAACGCCCTTTCACACCGCCAAAGGCAGAACCGCGCCATACTCGGCCAGTCACTAATTGGAATGGACGGGTTGAAATCTCTTGACCAGCACCGGCAACACCGATGATCACCGACTCTCCCCACCCTTTATGGCAACACTCTAAGGCGCTGCGCATCACGTTGACGTTGCCGATACACTCGAATGAGTAATCTACGCCGCCATCGGTCATTTCAACGATCACCTCTTGGATAGGCTTATCGAGTAATTTAGGGTTGATGCAATCGGTCGCGCCGAGTTTTTTGGCTAACTCGAACTTAGATTCGTTGATATCAATCGCGATAATGCGACTGGCTTTGGCCATAGTAGCACCGATAATCGCCGATAGACCGATACCGCCGAGGCCGAAAATCGCCACGGTCGCACCTTCTTCCACTTTTGCCGTGTTCATCACAGCGCCCATACCTGTGGTTACGCCGCAACCTAACAGACAAATTTCTTCTAATGGCGCGCTCTTATTGACTTTAGCCAATGAGATTTCAGGTAACACGGTATATTCAGAGAAGGTCGAGCAGCCCATATAATGGAAAATAGGCTTGCCATCGAGATAAAAACGCGTGGTGCCATCGGGCATTAAGCCTTTACCTTGGGTCGCACGAATTTTTTGGCATAGGTTAGTTTTGCCCGATAGACAAAACTTACACTCGCCGCACTCTGGGGTATAAAGTGGGATCACATGATCGCCCACTTGTACGCTGGTCACACCCTCGCCCACTTGCTCAACGATACCGCCGCCTTCGTGGCCTAAAATCGCTGGGAATACGCCTTCTGGATCGTCACCGCTCAGGGTAAAGGCATCCGTGTGACACACGCCCGTAGCCACAATGCGCACTAAGACTTCGCCCGCTTTAGGTAACATCACATCCACTTCTTCAATCTTAAGCGGTTGTCCTGGTCCCCAAGCAACAGCGGCCTTTGATTTAATAAACTGCGGTTTTTCGTTCGACATTGTTACGTCCCTTGAATAGGTAATAGGAGTAAGTCATTGGTGTATCATAAATTCAATTCAGGCCAAGCAAATTCTTGCGCCCATTGCACTGATGCTACTGAATAGGAGGATTGTATTTGTTTCTCAGCGAGAGACAATCTAGTATTCAAGCAATTCATTTTTACTGAGTAACAACAATGTATCTCTGGGACGGCATTTCTGAATTTGTCGCAGTGGCCGAGGCCGAAAGTTTTACCCTAGCAGCGCAGCGGCTGAATATCTCCACCGCCCACGTTAGCCGCCAAGTGAGCACCTTAGAAAATCGCCTTGGCACAAAACTCTTTTACCGCACAACCCGCAAAGTGTCGTTAACCGAAGAAGGCACGATTTATTATCGTCATTGCCGCCAATTACAAACGGGGTTAGAAGAAGCCGAGCGCGCCATCTCAAACCTAAAGGACTCACCCCAAGGCTTAGTCAAGCTCACGGCGCCCGTCGCCTATGGCGAGAAATTTATCATGCCGTTGCTCAATGATTTTATGGTGCAATATCCCAGTGTTGAATTTAGCGTCGACTTGACCAATCGCACCTTGGACTTGATTGAAGGCGGTTATGATCTGGCGATTCGCCTCGGAAAACTTGCCGATTCGAGTTTGATGGCCAAACCCTTAAGCAGCCGCACTCACTATGTCGCCGCCTCACCGAGTTATGTGGAAAAGTACGGTCAGCCCCATACCTTATCTGAGCTTAACCAGCACAATTGTTTGATCGGTAATCATAATTACTGGCGCTTTGTGGAAAATGGCCGCGAGCGCAATATTAAAGTCCGCGGCAATCTCAATTGTAACAGCGGCTACGCATTAAGGGATGCGGCACTAAAGGGCATAGGGATAGTTCAACTGCCTGATTATTATATTGAAGAAGATATTCAAGCCGGACGGTTGCTCTCCTTCCTTGACAGTCACCGCGAAGCCAAAGAAGGCATTTGGGCACTTTATCCGCAAAACCGCCACCTGTCGGCCAAGATCCGTGTATTGGTCGATTACCTTGCCGAAAAGCTCATCGAACAGGATTAAATACTGTTTGAGCAGATTGATTGGTAGCAGACAAAACGGCGCAAACTAGCGCCAGTTTTCCCGCAAAGTGTAATACAACATGCCTAATGCCAGCGCTTGATTGCCAAACCATTCATTTAACGGAATACGGATATGGCGCATGGCCGCAAACAAATCAAATTCACGCAATTGCCCGTCCATCGCATTGGCCATGATCTCGGCCATAATGTGCGATGTCGCTACTCCGTGCCCAGAATATCCTTGGCAATAGAACACATTAGGCGACACTTTGCCGAGCTGCGGGATACGATTAATCACAATTCCTGCCATTCCCGCCCACGCAAATTCGATATTAACGCCCTTTAATTGTGGAAACGTACGCTCAATCGCGGGCCGTAATTCCGCCGCCACATTTTTAGGATCGCGGCCGCTGTAGTTAGTGCCGCCGCCGAACATCAGCCGTTTATCCGCAGTCAGGCGATAGTAATCCAGTACAAAGCGGCAATCATACACGGCTAAATCCTGCGGATTGATTTGCAAAGCGACATCATCGGGCAGAATCGCAGTGGCGCAATTGCCTAAGGACGCCGGAAATAACATACCGCGCAGTTTTGGACGGGCGAGTTTATGGTAAGCATTACCCGCGATCAGCACACTGTTGGCGCGCACTTTTCCCTTGGCAGTGACAACAGTCGCCACATCGCCTTCTTCAATATCAAGTACGGGTGAGTGTTCAAAGATTAATGCCCCAAGACCTGCTGCGGCGCGGACTTCACCCAGGCATAAATTGACTGAGTGCAAATGCATATTACGCCGATTGACCAAGCCGCCGTGATACAAGGGCGAGCCTAAATAGGCAGGCATTTCATCGGCGGATACCAGCGTCATAAATTCACCCATGCCGCGGCGCTGCGCCTCATTATGCATAGCCCTAAGCTCCTGCATGTGCTTTGGCTGGTAAGCGGTTTGGATATGACCAAACTTTAAATCACAGTTTATGCCGTACTTGGCCACCCGATTTTTAATAATGTCATGACCGCGCCAACGTAAATTCCACACATAATCTTCAGCTTCATTGCCAATTTGGCGGCGCAGCTGTTTTGTCATCGCAACATCGCCGGACAAACTGCCCGTCACCTGCCCACCATTGCGTCCGGTCGCGCCCCACCCAATTTTATTGGCCTCAATAAGCGCCACTTTATAGCCCTTCTCAGATAATTCCAACGCAGTTGCCACGCCTGTAAAACCGCCACCCACAATCGCCACATCGACTCGAATGTCGCCTTCAAGCACAGGATAATCCGACTCTTGGTCAATGGTGGCATTGTAGTAAGAGGCGCAACGCTCTGCTGGCATGGTCATTCCTTGATGTTGAAGTTAACTGTTGAAAGTTGATGGCTGAAAGTGAGTGTTAAGTCTTAGTTCTGGACACTCAGTTCTTCTGGACACTTAGTTTTGGACACTCGTTTTAACGCGGCATTATACCGACGTTGTTTTATATTTTTTACAAGCGTTCAGAATTTGTGAGTATATCTAAGTTGAGATCGAGGTCAACAGTGAATTGCGATAACTATTTGCAGGACATGACAAAGGGAGTAGAGCTGGCTGCAGGCTCCTTCTTGAAGAACCTGAAATGGAGAAGCTTGAGATGGAAGCTTCTGAAATGGCGGTACCTAAAATTAAGGCACTAAAATTTAAGGCACTAAAATTTAAGGCACTAAAATTAAGATACCTAAGATTAAGTTACCTAAGATAGAGACTCCGAATGTTAAGGCGCGGCTCATTTTATCTTTTAAGTCTTATACTTTTTGCTGGTTTAAGATAGGCTTGTGCGGCGTCATCCTCTTTTAATCTCAGCAACCTAGAGTCCATTATGCCACTAATGCCAATTGCCCAGCCACTTGTCCAATTACCGTTTTCCCAAGCATGCGAAAACAACAAAGCGCCGATTTTAGCGGTATTAACACAAGCATTCTCACTCAACCAACATGTACTCGAAATCGGCAGTGGCACAGCGCAACATGCTGTGTATTTTGCAGCAAATCTTCCCCATGTAATCTGGCAAACCAGCGATCAAGCTGAGTATATTGAGGTCATTACCGCAAGGTGTATGCATGAAGGCAAGCTACCCAACGCAGCGGCAAACCTACGCTTACCACTTACCCTTGATGTCACTGTGCCATGGCCGGTGAAGGGATTAACACCTGATATTGATGGCGTATTTACTGCAAACACTTTGCATATTATGAGCAAAAATATGGTTGAAGCGTTTTTTACTGGCCTTGGTCTGTATCTCCCCCAACTCAAGACCCTGTGCATTTACGGCCCCTTTAACTACCAAGGCGAATTTAGCAGTGACAGCAATCGCCAGTTTGATGCCTTTTTAAAACAGCGGGATCCCGCCAGCGGCATTCGCGATATTGAATGGATTTGCAATTTAGCCAGCGAGCAAGGCTTAACGCTGAAGCAAGATGTGGCTATGCCCGCCAATAATCGACTACTGCATTTTGTTAGAGGCTAGCTTTTTGTTAAAGGCTCATTTTTTGTTAAAAGCTAGCTTTGGTTTAGTCCGTTTTGGCCTCAGCGGTTCTGTGTCCATAGCTCAGCACTCGGGTAGCTTTCCACTGTTCGTTCTGTTTGCGCCACACAATGACAAAGTCGGCTAGACCTTCACAATTGCCGGTTTCAAAGCTGCAAAAACGGTGAACGCCTTGTTCTATCGCGCCAAACTCTTTCACCGGAAACACTTTCATCGTGCCCGCAACTAACTCGCGGCGGTAATGGCCACAGGCATATTTTTCGGTATTAGCGATCATGTCCTTGCGGTTCCACGTCACGCCACCCGTGTCGTGGTAAAACTCTACATCTTCAGTGAAAAACGCCGCGTGTTTCTTGAGTTCAGCAGGGGCTGAACACTTATTGAAACTGTCGAACACAGCAAAATCCACCGCTGCAATTTGGGTAGATAAAGTGTCTGTAAGTGCAGCAGCGGGCTGCGCAATGTCAGCTTGTGGAGCATCAGCGGTTTTATCCGATGCTGCTTTAGCTAATGTTGGCGTATCTGTGGCAACCGCAGGTTCGGTAGTGGCGAGTGACAAAGTTAAAACAGTGACTGTGGCTAGGCTATAAAATGCTGGATTCATATTCTCTCCGTAAATATTGGCAATACATTTTGTATGGCGACTATTCACATCACAAACATGAATGCACCACGAAACATAAAGTCACATCGCCAGCAAAGCTTATGCCAGTTAAAATATCCATATTAATCATATTGATATAGCTTCATATTACGTTATGCCGTTTTGTGCGGTGATAGTTTCTGATTATTCTCACTATTTTTTAGTGATTTATCCGACGACAGTCAGACTCAGATCGTCATACTCAGTGCCTTGTGCTCAATGCGCTCAATCAGAATGACCATGCCAGCGAGCAACACGTCGAATATACGGGCTATCACACTGTTATTAAACACTAAAAATTTACACTTCCTTTACACAAAAGAGAGACATCCAAGCTTGAAGCTATAATTAAGAATAATTATCATTCGCCAAAATTACCGAAGGAAGAATGATATGCCCCGCTTTATCCATCGCACTCGCCAAACCTCGCATCTATCTCATGCAACACAGACACCTATGTTGAGCCAGCTATCACGCGCTATTGGTTTATGTTTGTTATTACCTGCAGCATGGGCTAGTGCGGCAAATACGCAAGATACCACTCCAGAAATGGAGCGCATGGTAATCACAGCAACACAAACTAAACACTCGGAGCTTTCGGCGCCAGCTTCGGTGTCCGTGATTAACCGCAGTGAACTTGAAGCGCTAGTCATAGACGATCTCGCTAGCGCAGTCCGTTATTTACAGGGTGTGAACATCAGCGAAGGCACGCCCTATGGCCGCAATGAGATCAGCCTGCGAGGTTTAGATTCAGATTACACTTTAATCTTGATTAATGGCCGCCGCATTAACTCCCGCGAAGCATTAACCTCTGGTTATGGCAACGATTTTGACTTGTCCTCTATTCCAATGTCTGCCATTGAACGTATCGAAGTTGTACGTGGGCCTATGTCATCCCTCTACGGCTCAGAAGCTTTGGGCGGTGTGGTTAACGTCATACTGCGTCAACCAACTGAGGACTGGCAAACCAGCGTTGGCGTGCAATACGATGCACCTACCAGTGGCAAGGGTGGCGATAGCACTAAGTACAATTTCTACAGCAGTGGCGCGCTGATCAAAGATAAATTACTGGCAAACTTAATCGTCGACAGCAATAAACGCGATGCATGGCGCTCGGACTTAAAACCCACTATTGATGCGCTAGAAGACAGAGATGAAATCAGCGCCCTCGCAAATTTACAATGGCTGATTGATAACCAGCAAGATCTGCAATTTGACTTAAGTTACGCCAACGATGAACGCGAGTCTGATTGGAATAACTACGGCACGATCCTCACCAATAACCAACAAGCGGAGCGGATAAGTTCAGGTCTGACCCATAATGGCCACTGGAACTGGGGCGACACTCGCCTGCGCTATTACTATGAAAATGTTGAGGTGACTGACGACTCAGCGTTAATCGCCGAGATTGGTAATATCACCCAAACCAACCACAATCTCGACGGTCAAACCACTGTCCTGCTTGGCGATCACATGTTAACCAGCGGTGCAGAATACCGTTGGACCCAGCTCGAAAATAGCCGCAATATTTTAGGTGATGGCACCTTAGACGACAGCCAATCGGCATTGTATCTACAAGATGAATTTAGCTTAGGCGAACTCAATATCACTTTAGGTGGGCGTGTCGATCACCACGATGTGTACGGCACCGAATTTAGCCCACGCTTGTATTTGGTGTATAACTTAAGCTCTGAATGGGTCATTAAAGGTGGTGGCGGCAAAGCCTTTAAAGCGCCAAATATGGCGCAATCCCAAGCCGATTATATTATCCCCGCTTGTCGTGGCGCCTGTGCCGTTGCGGGAAATCCTGATCTTCAACCCGAAACCTCAGTGAACTACGAGTTATCGACCCAATATCAAACCACGGATTTTGGTGGCTCGATCACCTACTTCCATAACGATGTAGAAAATAAAATTATCACCGAAACTTGGAATAGAGTCCCTGGTACAGTATTAACTTACCAAAACGTGAACGAAGCTAAGATCACTGGTTGGGAATTACAAGCTTGGTACAATTTAACTCAAGATCTCAGCCTAAACGGTAATTACAGTAAAACCGATGCCGAAGATAAGCAAAATGGCGCGCCTTTTACCTTAACACCGGACGACAGCTATAACCTGAAACTGCAATGGCAGGCATTCGATGGTTTATCCACCTTTATCGCCTACCATTATACTGGCGAGCAGTATTTACGAGCCAATGTCAAATCAGAGGGTTATGGCTCGCTCGATATAGGTGCGAATTATCAAATTAATCCTATGTTTAGACTGAAGCTTGGCGTGACTAACCTAACGGATTCTGAACGTGACCAAGTTGCCACCGACCTTGATTATATTCAAAAGAGTCGCAGTATTTATGCTGGGGTAACTGCAAGTTTCTAAGCTCTACAAACCAGAAATTAATGTGTAATTATAGCTCTGCTACTCAACATTAAACATCATAGGTGAAGCCCGTTTTGGCTTCGCCTATTGTTTTAAGACCAAAATAAATATCACACATCCGACTAGAAAAAGTAAAATCAATATATTTTCTAAAATAGAGAATTTTTAAATAAACATCAAAAATATAAATTACATAATCCAGATTTAAATCATTAGTCTTTTACATTCCGCAATATAACCTTGATCATACTTTAACGCTAAAAAATAACTCACCCGTTAACCTTTGATAACGATCAAGGTTTTGTCATATTAAAAAACTATTATACACACGCAAGACTGCTAAAGCTTGAGGTGTAAAATTCTCGATTATTAAACGTACGCACCAAGCAAAAGTGATATTATCTTTCCGTTTATATCACTAATAAAACAGCGAGAAAAATACAGCTCCAACTTCAAGTTACATATTTCATAGCTAGATATGTGATTTACTCGCTTCAGAATGATGATTTAACCAACAATAAAAAAGGAAAATAACATGCTTAAAAAGATGATGCTAATGTGCGCACTGTGCTTTTCAACGAATTTAATGGCGGTATCACTTGCCGACAGTCATTCTGAAAGATCTGACTGTGAATCCTGCCATAAAGATAAAAAACCTTCAGCGGATTATGTTTTTGAAAATCAGCAATGTGTATCATGCCATGGAGAAATGAAAACACTTGCAGGCGAAGCTCATACTAAACATGATGGCGTTTTAACATGCACCAATTGCCACATCGCTCATCAAGAGAAAGCACCAGCAGATGCTTGCAAAGAATGCCATTAATTCACTAAAAATCTAAAACCAAAGGCCGAAGAATTATTTATTTTGAATGGAACCATTAGGCAGGATGCCACTTGACCCAACCTCCAAGGGTGTTTGCCATCTATTGCTCACAGGTGGCAATTTTTACCTCCGTTTTTATATCCTCACAATATGTGTAACGGCTCAATACTTAGCTCAGAATTCCATATCCGGCAAATAAGACAAATTTAAGTATGCTAGGTAAACCATAAACGAATTTCAGGGGATTGTTCTCAAGAATGCCAATGCCTTTTCTAGGTCACGGGTGCGTGCCATCGGCGGCAGCGAGTTTAAAAAGGCTTGGCCATAGTAGCGATTCACGATGCGATTATCGCAAAGGATCAACACACCGCGATCTTTTTCATCGCGAATAAGACGGCCAACACCTTGTTTCAGCGCAATAATCGCCTGCGGTAACGACACTTCAGTAAAAGGGTCAAGTCCCTGACGACTCACATTGTCGGCTCGGGCGCGATACAGGGGCTCATCGGGCGACACAAAAGGTAATTTGTCGATAATCACGCAGCTTAACAATTTGCCGCGCACATCCACCCCTTCCCAAAAACTACTGGTGCCGAGCAATACCGCATTGCCGAGTTGGCGAAACTTAGTCAGCAGACTCTGTTTACCCGCTTGGCCTTGTACCAGCAGCGGATACTGAGTGCGAGTTCGCAGTGCCAGCGCCGCTTGTTCGAGCATTTTATGGCTGGTAAATAAAATAAAAGTCCGTCCCTGCGCCGCATCTATCGCTTGCACGCACACATCCACCAACTGCTTTAACGCTTGCTGTTGATTGGTCACGCTCCCAAGTTGTCTCGGCACACAAAATACCGCTTGGCGGGGATAATCGAAGGGACTGTCGAGAATGCTTTGCTGCGCATCAACGATACCCATTTCTCGGGTAAAATGAACAAGACTGCGGTTAACCTGCAAAGTTGCCGAGGTAAATATCCAGCTGGTTTCGGGCACAAATAATTGTTGGCACTCACGGGCAATATTGATTGGTGAAATTCGCAGCACCACAAAGCGACTACCAAATTCGATGCTGTAGGCCGCCAGATTATTATCGCAGTTAAAAAACACACTGAGCTTGTTATTCAGCTCCGCCAACTTAATGGCGATATCATCTAACAATTCACTACGCCCAATATGGGCCATTAATAAATTCTGCAGCGCGGTTAATTCCGCTAATAAATCCCATGACGCCGCCGCGAGCGCTTTATTGCCCAGCACTAAACGCCAATCGGATTCGCCGCAGGAATATAACTGATTATGCCAATCACTTAATTTAGCGAGGCAACGCTGGCAAAATTGGGCGAGTTGCCCAGTATCACTGAGTTCAGTCTGATAAATAGCGAGTAGCTTTTGAATGAAATCATCGATAGTACGACTCGAACATTGCTGGCCAAAATAGTTAACGCAAATATCGGGTAATAAATGCGCTTCATCGAAAATCACCACATCAGGATCGGGTAATAACTCGGCAAAGCCCGTGTCTTTCAGTACGCTATCGGCGAAAAATAAATGGTGGTTAACCACAATGATTTTGGCATCCAGGGCACGGCTGCGCGCCTTGCGAGTAAAGCAGACATCGTAAAAGTCGCAGCGCTTGCCAATACAGCTTTCCTTAGTGCTGACCACGAGCGGCAGCGCCGAGGAATTCTCAGGCACTGAGGTTAAGCCGCCAATATCACCATCTTTGCAGGTGCTCGCCCACTGATTGATTTTCAACAAATCATCCAACAAACGCGCATCGATATGTGTCGCCTCACTCATTTGCTTATCGAGGCGCCACTGGCACAGATAATTATTACGCCCCTTTAGTAGAGCCAGTTTAGGCTCAATCCCCAACATGGCGACCAGCGCGGGTAAGTCTTTAAAAAACAACTGCTCTTGCAAGTTTTTACTGCCCGTACTGACGATGACTTGCTTACCGCTCAATATCGCGGGGATCAAATACGCAAAGGTTTTACCTACCCCCGTACCCGCCTCAATCACCACATTGCCCTTCGCCGCTATCGCCTCACTCACTTCCTGTGCCATTTGCATTTGGCTTGTTCGCGCACTAAACCCTTGAATATGTTTAGACAATACTCCATCGGGCAAAAATGCGCGTAGCACTTCGGACGCGAGTCGACTCACCGTAGCGGTGCCTTTTAAAGCAGAAGGCTTAGCGACGGTTTCTTTAGAGGAAACATGCTTTGATGTCGGTTGGCGGGAGCGAGTCAAAGGGAGAATCAATCCTTTATCAAGGTGTTAGGAACGTCAGTGAAAACAGTACTGCAAGTCCACACAATAAATTACTGAGCGAATGCATAGTGAAACTTTTAAGCACAAACAATGGTTAGTACGGCATGCCACTGCCGTAAACAATAGCGTTAAGCTTAACAGCTCGAAGCATTATGCTGATTTGAGATAAGACTACAAGTTAGCCGCGTAATTAACACCAATTTAAACGTCGGTATTTGCTAGCATCCGCCAAAGCATGTGCGCTAGCTATAACGGTTCGCAAACTTCTGTCGATTTCAGCCTGCCACTAACCATTTGAAATAAATAAGCTACCTCAGCAAAGCAAAACTCTATACCATTATATACGCTCGATAACAGGATGTTTCAGTGCCCAAGCATCAATACTAAAACGCAGGTAATCAGGATGAATGATGTCAAACGTTAGTCTTATCAATTTAAAAACAAGTGACACCACAACGCTACAACGTCTGCTCCAACTTTATTATTTTGATTCAACATCTTGGAGTAAAGAAGATATAGGCATTGATGGGTTATATGATGGCTCTACAGCCTCAGATCTTGAATCCTATGTTAACTCACAAGAGGCAAAAGCCTACCTCATTTGGGTAAATGAAGTATTGGTAGGCTTTGTTCTACTAGAATCGGTTGAAGATGAAAAAAGGCTTATCTGGGAACTGGCTGACCTCTTTATTCTTCCTAAATATCGCGGTGGTTGGATTGCGCTCGAAGTAGTCCGTCAAATATTTGAGCAGATTAGCACACCGATACTGGTCGCTACGTTCAAAGAAAATGAACTGGCTTTGCGCTTTTTTAAAGCGGTATCAAAACGATTACAGCTTAATTCAGTACGTGAGTTAATCGAGGATGAAACTACTCCGTTTTATACTTTCATCATAAATGAACACATCTAACAATCCATGTTATTCAAGTTTTTCTAAGCCACCCATTGTTTGTAGTAGTACGGTTAATTTGGCCATCTAGTTAGAATTGACCTCAGCAATTTCTACGTTTTTTGACCTTCGCCATACTTATCGTAATGTGAACTAGACGATTGTGAGTAATAGATCTTCCGCGCTTTTGTCCAAAAGCGTGCTGCGTGTCTCCTTAAAACCTACAGTTTATGCTAATGCTAAAAAGGTAGGCCATGGTGATTAGCGAGACGACCGTCCGCCCCATGGACGGGGCGGTCGAGCATCCAAGGATGATGGGATGGACACCTCTTGTGAAGTAGGCATCATTTACGCCATATTGAATTTGCACGTTCAATAACAACAAAAGGTGTCCAAAATGAAAGTTACACTAATAGGAATTGATCTCGCAAAAAATATCTTCCAAGTATGTGGAGTTAATCAAGCAGGCAAGAGTGTTTTTAACCGTTCGATTAAACGTGCTCAGCTCCTGACTTTTCTGCGTACTTACCCTGATGCCACTATTGCGATGGAAGCTTGTAGTGGCTCTAACTATTGGGGCAGAGAGTTACTTTCTCTCGGGCATGACGTCAAACTGATCCCGCCTCAGCATGTTAAGCCATTTGTCAAAGGCAATAAGAACGATCGCAATGATGCCTTCGCTATCTGTGAGGCGGCGCAGAGACCGAACATGATTTTCGTCCAGCCGAGAACCTTACCGCAGGTTGATATCATCATTACCCACAGAATTCGCGAGCGCCGGATCAGAATGCGCACTGCACTAACCAATCAAATCAGAGGCTTACTAAGTGAATATGGAATAGCCCTCCCTAAAGGACGTAATCCATTGAATCTTTTGCTGCCGGAATTACTTGAGGATGCCAGTAATCAACTCACTACGATTGCACGCCAATACATGCGTGATCTGATGGAAGAATTGCGTGCGATCAACGTTGCAATAGGTTCGCTGGAAAAAGATGTAAAGAATCCGCCTTCTTAGAAGGCGGCTTTGACTTGCCCCTGGAAGGGGCTATTCCAAAAACTACATCATCTGCAACGACAATTGAGCCTCATGTTCCTGATCTTGTTTATCTTGATGGCGCACATATCGTCTAATGATTTCTTCATTAACACCTACTGTATCTACAAAATAACCTCTGGCCCAAAAGCTATTGCCCCATAGCTTTTTACGTACATGAGGGAATTTATTGAATAGCCTTATCGCACT
>NZ_JAKKRK010000008.1:0-112811 GCF_025654545.1 Shewanella sp. SM20
AGCCTGTTAAGCCCATTGGCCTGGAAGTTGTTATGGCTAAAGACGGAAAAAAGCCAACCGCCCGAACAAGTCCCCAGTGTGCATTGGGCTTATCTAAGATTAGGAAAACTCGCGGGCTGGAATGACAGCAAACGAAGCGGAATTGTGGGCTGGGAAAGGTTATGGCAAGGATGGTTTAAACTGCAAACCATCCTTGAAGGTTACCAGCTAGCCTTGTCTCTTGAGCAAAAGATGTGATCAAGAGACAGGTATTCCTGCAGGGCTTTTTTGTTGCTGTTTACGCCTGCTATGTCTATTGCTTAAGGACTTGAGGCAAAAGCCGCGCTTTGTTGCTACAATAGCCGTGCTTTTGGGTTGAGCGAGCCTAGCGCTTAAATCTAAACTCAAGCTAGCCTAAAACTAACCTGAATCTTGATAGACCAGTTTAATCGATAAGTAACGCAATTTCAGTAACCTAGCAGCCGCTTCGTTACCCACCACAGGATATTCACCTTGAGCAACTCTGATACTAAGCCTAATCCATCAATGGCTTTTTCGACTCTTAAGCTAAAACCCGAACTGCTTGAGAACCTTTCTTCTATGGGCTACAACGAGATGACGCCAATTCAGGCGCAAAGTTTGCCACCCATTTTAGCGGGGCAGGATGTGATAGGTCAGGGTAAAACTGGCTCGGGTAAAACGGCCGCCTTCGGCTTAGGATTACTGAACAAGTTAGACGTTAAACGCTTTCGCATTCAAACCTTAGTGTTATGCCCAACCCGCGAGTTGGCCGACCAAGTGGCGCAGGAAATCCGTACCCTTGCCCGTGGTATTCATAACGTTAAAGTACTGACACTTTGCGGCGGTGTGCCTATGGGGCCACAGGTTGGTTCGCTGGAACACGGTGCACACATTATTGTGGGTACGCCGGGTCGTATCGTCGATCACTTAGATCGCAATCGCTTAGATTTAAGCAATCTCAACATGTTAGTGCTCGATGAAGCCGATCGCATGTTAGAAATGGGCTTCCAACCCGCTCTAGATGCGATTATCGAACAAGCGCCACGTGAGCGTCAGACGCTGCTATTCAGCGCGACGTTCCCTGAGCAAATTCAATCAATTGCCAAGCAAATCATGTATGACCCAAGCATGGTTAAAGTTGAAGGTAATCACGATAGCTTAAGCATAGCCCAACATTTTTATCACTTAGATGATGACAAGGCGCGTATGCAAGCGCTGCAATTATTGTTGTTAGAACATAAGCCTGAAAGCGCTGTGGTGTTTTGTAACACAAAACGCGAAACCCAAAAAGTGGCCGATGAGCTTGAAGGTTTAGGCTTTAGCGTATTGGCTTTGCACGGCGATTTAGAGCAAAGAGATAGGGACGAAACCCTGCTGCAATTTGCTAATAAGAGTGCCTGTGTATTAGTGGCGACCGACGTTGCCGCCCGTGGTTTAGATATCGATGCGCTGGATGCCGTGTTCAACTATCACGTCGCCTATGACACCGAAGTGCATATTCACCGTATCGGTCGTACTGGCCGCGCGGGCAGTAAAGGCGCCGCTTATACCTTCTATAACGACCAAGACGGTTACAAAATTGCCTTGTTAGAAGAGTATTTAGAGCGCGAAATCACCAGCGAATCACTACCATCAGAAAGTCTGCTCGGCAACACGCCTGCAGCCCCAACCATGATCACTTTGCAGATCGATGGCGGTAAGAAGGAGAAACTGCGTCCAGGAGATATCTTAGGCGCGCTGACAGGCGAAAACGGTATCGAAGGCTCACAGGTGGGTAAAATCCAAGTGACCGATTACCGCGCCTATGTGGCCGTTAATCGTAAGGTTGCCAAGAAAGCACTGAACAAAATTACTGGCGGCCGCATTAAAGGAAAATCTTACCGCGCTTGGCCAATGAAGTAAGTTTGGCCTAGCTTGAGTTGAATCGTACCTCGATTTAATTCGCTCTATTTTTAAAGGGAATAAACTCAGGTTTATTCCCTTTTTTGTTGAGTTTTATTACCGCCGTTACTGTGCCTTTTGTCCACGTCACCGCTAATCTTATTGGGCGATTAAGTAACACTTTGTATTTGTCTGCTTAATTGATATGCCCCTCAGCTTGCCTGTGTTAGAAGTGATTCTGAGTAAAAAATAAATGAGCGGATTAACGGCTTTGTCAGGTGATAAGGCGTGCATCGGTTTGGAGTATTTATGTTTCGATGGACTATTTTACTAAGCATCTTTTTGAGCGCAGCGAGCGTTGCATCAATTCTGCCAGAGCCGCAACCGGAGTCTAAGTCAGAGCCGCAACCGTTACAGCACTTCATCTACATTAACCATCGTGAGGCTAACGGAGAAAACATTCGTGCCGACAAGGCGTTGCGCGATCCCCGTTTTGGCGGTGCGCAGATTGTTTATACTTGGCGCAGTTTAGAGCCTAAGCAGGGCGAATATGATTTCAGTGCGATTAGGGCCGATATTGCGTATCTCGATTCGATAGGCAAAAAATTGTGGATCCAGCTGCAAGAGAAATCCTTTACGCCCAGAGTCAATGTGCCGCGTTATTTGCTCGATGATCCTATTTATCAAGGCGGTGTGTTGAAGCAAAGCATGTTGAGTGCACCAGAGCGTGATCCCAATAAACCGGTGACGGATGATGAGTATGGCTGGTCAGCCAAAATGTGGGAGCCCTCAGTGCGTGCACATTATCAACAATTGGTGCGTCAGCTTGGCCAAGAGTTTGATGGGAAAATTGCGGGCATTAACTTCAGTGAAAGCTCAATTGATGTGGGGACTGAAAACGCCGATGGAACGACCACCTTTCCCAGTGATTTTAATCCTAAAGCCTATATCGATGCGATTGGCGAGAATATGCAGGTATTAGCTGAGTCATTTCAGCATTCAACCGCTATGGTGTATTTGAACTTTTTGCCAGATGAATGGCTGCCATGGAATGACAAAGGCTATATGCGAGGCTTATTTGCGCAAGCCAAATCGCTCAACATGGGTGTGGGTGGCCCAGATTTGATGCCTTACCGTAAAAGTCATATGGCACAAAGTTATGCCTTTCTTAAAGATTACCCAGCGACACTGGTGAAAGGTATGGCGGTGCAAGACGGTAATTTGCGGCAGATTAATCCTAAAACGGGTAAAAAGAATACTGTGCCTGAGCTGTTGGATTTTGCGCAAAACTACCTAGGCTTAGACTACATTTTTTGGGTTGAAGATGAACCCTATTTTACGGATGAAGTCCTGCAGCAGTTGCCAGATACAAAGGCGAATTAACTTAGGTTGCCGTTTTAGGCTGTTTTTAAGGCAGTGATTGTTCAAAGCGTAGATAACGAGCTAAGCATCGATAAAGACAAACTAAGACAAACTAAGACAAACAAAAACGCCCAATTCCATACGGAGTTGGGCGTTTCTGTTTAGGACTTAATACGGCTAAATCGCTAAGCAAGTTCGCTTAGCTTTTGCATTAATCCTGTGAGTGTCTTGGACGACTCGCACCATTATTTGGGCGACGGGTGTTTTTCTTTGGGCCATTGGCGTAAGGATTCTCACCCGCTTGGCCACGATTTTCGCCAGCGCCTGAACGGCTTTCAGTTGGACGACTAGCGCCTGCGCTATTGGCTCGGCCATCGTTTGAACGTGGTGGACGAGGCTTGGCATCACTGCGGGGTGCGCTACTGGCTTCACCGCTGTGTCTTGGATTCTTGTCGTTTGGCTTGTGACCGCGCGCGACGTCACCGCTGCGTTGACCATCTTTATGCTCGGCGCTTCTTGGAGCACCATCGCGTGAGCTAGGTTGGTTTGAGCTGCGGGTATTTCTACGGCTTGGTACTGATTTACCGCTACTTTTTCCGCCGCCACCTAAACGTGATTCTGGCAATTCATGGTTAAAGCCTTCAACCATTTCACGGTCTAATACGCGATTGATCAAACGCTCGATATCGTTCAGCAGTTTGATTTCTTCGTTGCTCACCAGTGACACGGCTTGACCCGATGCGCCAGCGCGGCCAGTACGGCCGATACGATGCACATAATCTTCTGGCACGTTCGGTAAGTCGAAGTTAACCACTTGTGGTAATTGGTCTATGTCTAAACCGCGGGCAGCAATATCGGTTGCTACCAGTACGCGAGCTTGACCATTTTTAAAGTCGGCCAAGGCTTTAGTACGGGCGGTTTGGCTCTTGTTACCGTGGATAGCGGCGGCTTTGATACCTGCCTCTTCAAGGCTTTTCGCCAGACGGTTAGCACCATGTTTAGTGCGCGAGAATACCAACACTTGTTGCCAATCGTTTTGCTTGATGAGTTGGATCAAGAGTGCCGATTTTTGGCTCTTATCAACAGGGCAAACCCATTGTTTTACTGTGGTCGCTGCCGCGTTACGCGGCGTGACCGAAATTTCGACTGGATCATTGACTAGGCCTTTGGCCAGCTCACGAATTTCATCGGAGAAGGTGGCTGAGAACATCAGGTTTTGACGTTGCTTAGGTAAAATGGCCAAAATCTTACGGATATCGCGGATAAAGCCCATGTCTAACATGCGGTCGGCTTCATCTAACACTAAGATCTCAAGCTGGCTGAATTTCACCGCTTTTTGATTATATAGATCCATCAATCGACCGGGCGTCGCGACTAATACGTCGACACCGTGGCGCAATTTCGCGATTTGTGGATTGATGGGCACGCCACCAAATATCACCGCTGAGCGCAGTGGTAAATTCTTACCATAGGTTTCAACACTTTCTGCAACCTGAGCTGCCAATTCGCGTGTCGGAGTTAACACTAATGCGCGCACTTGGCCTGCTTGGGCTCGGTTACCTTTACTCAGGAGTTCGAGCATAGGTAGGGTGAAACCTGCTGTTTTACCTGTTCCTGTTTGGGCGGCCGCCATCACATCTTTGCCTTGAAGCACAGCGGGAATTGCTTGAGCTTGGATTGGCGAAGGTGTGTCGTAGCCTTGTTCGGCAACGGCTTTAAGTATCGGGGCCGATAAGCCCAGGGAGGTAAAACTCATAGATTGGTCTCTTGTGGCAACACTGTGCTGCATTTATGGTCAATAGCCAGGTCTGCTGGCGGGCGTGCAGCTTACAGGATCAGGGCTTTAAGTGCCATCTAATAAAGGTTTTTTGGCTGGGTTTCATTCATATTGGCACATAAATCGCTTGTCGGCGGCTTTCACTCGGCCTCGCTTATCTTTTAGGCGCAAGTTTAGATGGCAGAGTTTGAGGTTATGGAAGTTAATTGATTTCAAGGAATAAGATGACTATTAGGCTTAGTTCATAATATCAATTGAAGTCATAGGCATTTTTTTATCTAGAGTTAGAATGAGTTAGCGGTAGATCACGCTACAATAATGAGAGTGGTATAAACTAAAGTCGATTGGAGTAGAATTAATTAATGACGCAATTGGTTTAGCTATCTGTTCAGTTCGTGATTGATGTTATTCGCTGAATTTTTAACAATGAACCGAGCGTAAGACTTATTGAGTGTTTTCACAGTCACGTTTAACTTAGTCATTTAGATGGAGTGGCTTAAGAGCCGTTCTCTGCATGCTTGCGATTTATCTCACGTTTATTTTAGGATGAGGCATTGTGGGAACGGTTAAACGCCTCTCATTTATAGGTGGATTATGACAGCGATACAGCATATTGAACGCCTTGCACGAGGACGCAGTGAACAAGCCGTCGCTGTGATTAAAAATGTGCAGCAGATGTCAAATATCCCTATGCATGAGATGCAACTCGCGCTTAAACAATTGCTCAACTGTGGCCGAATTGCGCTGCATTTTCACCCCGATAGAATCGACAGCCGTGGTATGACTGTTGCCGAAGGTTTACTGCGCGATGGTCAATACCGTAGCCAGTTTGAGACGCATATTTCCAATGGTCAGTTGTCACCTGAGTTAGGTGGCCCACGGGATCATTGGGAAAATCAGCTTTTTGGGGATGTATACAAGGGCACTAAATCTCGGCCTAAATACGGTGCACTCGATCTGGGGATGTGGCAGGACGGTCCCGCCCCACGTTTTGGAAGCTGTTATTTTTTGACTCATACAAGTGCGATGGCGCGCTCAACCTTTAGTTATCTCGACTCGTATCGTAATCCGAAAGAGAAGGGCACGCTGTCATGTTTCGATGATATTTTAGCGGCGCTGCTGACTGAGAGTTTTGAGCGTCACTATGCCTTAGGCAAAACCGATTTTAAGCCGCTGAATGTGATCCATTACTTGGGGCATCAGCTCAATGCTTCCTTGCTGTCACGTTTCGAGCGGCCGCTATCGAATAATCTTGACCATTATATAGAGGCGCAGATCCATGGTGATGTTTCCCTCGATGAAGATATTGCCATGCTGGTGGCGGACCCCAGTTTTAAGGGGACTGATATTGGCGCAAGCTTAAGTAAAATTTGCGATAGATATGATATTGAGCTGCAATATCATGGTGGCTTTAGCCTGCATACGGCACAGATCCCCAGTGATTTCCGTGGGCCAACTATGCCATCGCTGGCTAATCGGATTACCATAGAAGACAGAGTCGATGCCCATGCCATAGGCGTAGCGGCGCGGGATTTATACCATTCCCCCCAGCATTGGCGTGACCGCGGTAATCGTGCGCAAGTCGCCCATGAACTTAAGTTGCTCTGGCATGTGCTAGTGAAATACGGTGGAGTGCAATAAGCGCTAACTCTTTAAAAATGCTTAATTGTAAACGTAAGCATTAACAACAAAATGAGTTTAGGGCGTAAATAAAACAGCGAGATAACCTCATGTTAACTCGCTGTTTTTTTTATAGATATTTTATCGTTAAGGTCGCCTAGCAACCAGTATCGACTTTTTTATAAGTGGGGACGCCCGTTGTCTCCCATTTATAGTCGATATAGCAATTTGTCGCTTCGACTTGCGCTTCTGTGGGCGTGGCAAGGTTCAGTTTTTGCTTTGGTGTGGCGATAACTTCATAGGTACCGTTAGTGGTGTAAATTCGGTAGGACCACTCATTCACATTTAGCCCTGCCGCTTTAAAAATTTCTGGCGGAGTCGTGTAAGCCGTACTTGGCGTTATACCGCTGGTGCTGGCAGCCCAAGGCTGATAGTTTTCGCCACGGATTTCGTCGTAAACGACTCTATTCGTGGTGCCGCTGTTAGCAATTTCCGACTTTGATTTGAATAAAGTGACGGCGGATTTCATCGAAGCCAGTGCACCTGATAGCTGACTCTTATAGGCATCTGATTGTAAATTAATGAATTTAGGTGCAGCTACTACGGCTAATACGCCAAGAATAATAATAACCACAACGAGTTCAATCAGGGTGAAACCAGCATTTTTATTTGGCATAGATAGAGGACATTTAATACAAAGAGCTTCATGCTACCTAAGTTTTTAAAATCAGGCTAGTACTAGGTAAAGTTCCGTTAACTCCTAGATTTATTTATCTTTAGCTCGTTTTTGTGAGTCCGCTAGCAAAAGTCTGTGATAGGGTTTCATCTGTTGTAGATGCCTGCGATACTGCGTCCCTATCGGAACTTTTTAGCCGTTGCAAGCCCCTTAAACTGAATTGTTATCGATAGTCGATCCCCGCTACGAGTCGCTTAATTGTTTTCTTGTTGGAGCACCATGGATAAGTCGTTAGAAAAATCCCTTCTTGTTTGGCTTAAAGCCCAGAAAAAAGCCTGTGGCCTGTTCCTTAAATTGTCGTTATGGCTTGGGATGATAAGCGCCGTCGCTATGGTGGCGCAGGCTTATATTATCGCGACAATTCTGAATGGCGTGATCATAGGGCAAGTTATACCGCTAACTGACAATGCCCAAACGATCAGTTCCAGCGTGAATATTGATACCTATACACCTCATTTTATTGCGCTAATTGCCTTGATGTTACTGCGTGCCTTGCTGGCTTATGGGCGTGAACGCGCCAGTTTTGAGGCGGGTAAGCGTCTACGTGGCCATATTCGCGCGGCAGTGATGGACAAGTTGACTAAGCTAGGTCCGGCATTTATTAAAGGTAAACCCGCAGGGAGTTGGGCAAGCATAGTCTTAGAGCAAGTCGAAGATTTACAAGATTTTTATGCCAGATACCTTCCGCAAATCAGCCTTGCTGGTTTTATTCCCGTACTCATTTTCGCAGCGGTATTCCCGATTAACTGGGCGGCAGGCTTAATCCTGTTACTCACAGCGCCATTAATCCCTATGTTTATGATCTTAGTTGGCATGGGCGCTGCTGATGCTAATCGCAAGAACTTCAGTGCGCTTGCAAGATTGAGCGGCCATTTTATGGATAGATTAAAAGGCTTAAGCACGTTGAAACTCTTCCACCGTGGTGATGCCGAGCTTAAGGTGATCGCTACTGCTTCGGAGGAGTTTCGTAGCCGCACTATGTCGGTGCTACGCATGGCATTTTTAAGCTCGGCAGTCTTAGAGTTTTTTGCCGCTGTATCGATTGCAGTATTGGCGGTTTACTTTGGTTTCAGTTACTTAGGTCACTTAGATTTTGGCTATTATGGCGCCCATGCCAATATTAGTTCAAGTACAGATCCTGACATGGGCGGTATTCCTTTCAGCTTATTTACTGGGCTATTTATTCTGATTTTAGCTCCTGAGTTTTATCAACCGCTGCGCGACATGGGGACTCATTACCATGCTAAGGCGCAGGCTATAGGCGCGGCAGAAGCTTTGATTACCTTGCTCGAACATCCGGAACCTGAATTTGCTGGCCACGTCCGCATCAATAGCATAGAGACGCTGAGTGCCGACAATCTTGAAGTGTTCAGTGTCGATGGCACGCGTTTACTTGGCCCGCTGAGTTTTGAGTTAAAAGAGGGTGAACGCTTAGCCTTAGTTGGCCCGAGTGGAGCGGGTAAAACCAGTTTACTCAACGCCTTATTGGGATTTTTACCCTACAAGGGCCATTTGTTGATTAATGGCCATGAGTTATCCGCATTAGACTTAGCCCATTGGCGACAGCACTTAGCTTGGCTTGGACAGGAACCGCAGTTATTTCATGGCACAGTGCGGGATAACGTGGCCTTAGCCGCCCCCACTCTGCCCGACGATACGCTGTGGCACTTGCTGGCAGAGGCCAATATCAGCGACTTCGTTAAGGCGCAGCTATTGGGTTTAGATGCACCAGTCGGTGAACAATCCTCCGGTTTATCCGTTGGCCAAGCTCAACGTATTGCCTTAGCAAGGGCGCTTGGGCAGCAGGCGAGTTTGTTTGTCCTCGATGAACCCACAGCCAGTTTAGATAGCCAGAGTGAGCAGGCGGTGAGTTCTGCGCTGAATCGCGCCATGGCAGGTAAGATGTGCATTATGGTGACCCACAGATTAGATCAGTTAGATCAAATGGATACTATTCTTGTGCTCGATAAAGGCTTGATAGTACAGCGGGGCGACTTTACCACTTTGTCTAATACTCACGGCTTATTCCAAACCTTACTGCGTGAAAATGTTGAGTCCGTGGCGGATATTGAACTTGTACCGTTATCGGCCAGCGCCAGTGAGACGCAGCTTGATAGTGACGCTCCACTCGACATTGCCGCCGAGTCTACTAAAGGAGATGCCCAATGAAAGTGCTGATCCCCTTTATTCGATTGTTCTCGCGCCAGTGGCTGATGATGTCCGTGGGCTTGCTGCTGACCATTATTACTTTGATGGCCGGCATAGGTTTACTGTCACTTTCGGGCTGGTTTCTTTCCGCTACCGCTGTTGCAGGTTTGACGATAGTCACGGCGCAGTCCTTTAACTTTTTCACTCCCGCGGGCGGGGTACGTTTCTTATCAATTGCCCGTACTGCCAGTCGTTATGGCGAGCGTTTAGCGACCCATGAGGCGACCTTTAAGTTGCTGACTGAACTTCGTGTTTGGGCGTGGCGTAAACTCTTGCCGCTAAGTGCTAAAAATCTGCAGGGGCTGCGCCGTGGCGACATGCTCAATCGCTTGGTTGCCGATATCGATACCCTAGATCATCTTTACCTGCGACTGCTCACGCCTATGGCGGCATCCCTTCTGATGACGGGGCTCTTGTATCTATTCCTCGCTTGGTTCGATGCCAAACTTGCTCTCAGTCTTTGCTTATTCTTAGTCGCTGTTTGGCTGGTGATGCCACTGCTATTTTATCGCCTTGGACACGCGCCAAGCCGGACTATGCTCGAAACCAAGCGTCATTATCGGGTGCAGTTGCTCGATATGTTGCAAGGCCAAGCCGAACTTAGCCTATTTGGCGCGAACAACAGATTCAGGCAGAAACTGAATGATGCTGAAATTGCACTTTTTCGCAGCCAAAGCGCGATGGCCAATATCACTGCTCTCAGCCAAGCCATGTTGATCCTCTCCACGGGCTCAGCCTTGATCATGATGCTTTATTTAGCCGCTCAAGGTGTGGGTGATGCCGTGCCGCCGGGCCCCATGTTTGCGCTTATGGTGTTTGCCACTATGGCCTGCGTTGAGATGATGATGCCGATCGCGGGCGCGTTTCAACATTTGTCAGGCTGCGTATTGGCCGCAACGCGAATTAATGAAATCACCGAACAAAAGGCCGATATTCAATTTGCTGTCGATACTGGCTTGAGGGCAAAATCTGGCGCATTACAGATTGAAGATATCCACTTTGGTTATCGAGGCGATCAAAACGTGCTGCAAGGTTTGTCCCTTGAGATAAAAGCCGGGCAAAAAGTCGCGTTACTTGGGCCAACGGGTTGCGGTAAGTCGAGCTTATTGACGCTGATTACCCGAGAATGGCAAGCACAGCAAGGGCACATCAAGCTCGATGGTCATGCACTTTCAGAGTACAGCGAGCGCGGTCTTAGGGATGCGATTACTGTAATTAGTCAACGCATCTATTTGTTTGCAGGCACTTTGCGGGAAAACTTAGTATTAGCCTTACCTGTCATCGAGGGCGAGAAACGCACGGCCCACGACGCACGTTTGATTGATGTGTTACAGCGGGTTGGGCTTGGCGCTTTACTCACGGGTGATAAGCCGCTGGATAGGTGGATTGGTGAAGGTGGACGTCAGCTTTCGGGTGGCGAGCAGCGCCGTATTGGTGTAGCAAGAGCACTGCTGCGTGATGCACCGCTGTTATTGCTAGATGAGCCAACTGAAGGGCTAGATAAACGCACCGAGCGAGAGATTTTAAGTTTACTGTTTGATTTTGCAAAAGATAAAACCTTACTTATGATTAGCCATCGTTTAACCGCTATGGCGAAGATGGATCAAATTCATTTACTCGGTCTGGGGAAGATTATTGCGTCTGGCACTCACCAGAGCTTAATTGAAGACAGTGCAGAGTATCAGGCCTTGTACCAAAGACTCGCTTAAGGTTTTGGATTTAATCTTTTAGAATTAAGACGTTGGCGCTCAATATTATAAATAGCGATATATTTTACCCATTAAAAGCGGATATGAATCTATGAACCCTGCGATGCCAGAAGCATTAGCTCCACAAATTAATGCTCATTTTAATGGTAAGTTTGAGGTCGAGCTTAAATATCGCTTATTGGATCGCCACGCTTTTTTCGCTGCCTTACAAATGAGAAATCCCGAGGTCATGCTCGAAGATAACCTTGAGCATGACTGTTACTTTGATCTGCCATCACAGTCACTTAAAGGTGAGCACAAGAGCTTGTGTATCCGTGAGATGCAGCCATCGGGGATAATGCTGTGGATAGTGAAAGGGCCAGAAAAAGACCGCTGTGAAGCCGTTAATATCACTGAAGCAACAAAAGCAAAAAGTATGCTGCAGACCTTAGGTTATGAATGCGTACTGGAAATTAAAAAGCGCCGCAGTATCTATTTTCTGGGTGAATTTCATCTAACAATCGATCATATCGAAGGTTTAGGGGATTTTGCTGAACTCGCGATTATGACCAATGATGAAACCCTGTTGCCTAAGTATGAAGTTCAATTGCAACAACTCGCCGTTGACTTAGGCCTAAGTGAAGTGCAGCGAGAGTGGTTATCCTATCGGCAGTTGCAGCAGGCTTTAAATAATAAGTAATGGTTCAATCTTTTGGATTAACAGCTTGAGGCTTAATAGCTTAAAGTTTCATAGCTTAAGTTTTATGGTTTGCACCGCTAAATTCGACTAATCAATCCATCGCAACAAACCGCTATGGCTCAGTTCAAATCCCTTTGAGCGTCACTGTCCATACCGCATTCACTGTTTGTTTTAACTTGCTATCGACGACTTAAACTTAAGCAGCGTACTTAAATTCGAGTATCACATTTCAATTCAAGCCACCTTTACAAATTCAAACGGCTTACATACTGATTATTCAGTTTTATTTGCCGTTAGTTACTTGATGCGTTTTAGCCTAAGCGTTGTGAAAAGGCGAGGTAGCGTTTAACTTCCGCTTCAGGGAATTTTAATTCGTCACCATCTTGAACACTTGAGAGTAAATTCTCCCGAGCGAAGCGTTTAATGGTCGCTGGTGTTTTATCTAACATTTTGCACACTTCATCTAAGGTTAATAAGTTATCGCTCATGGCACTCTCCCAGTAATTCAATAGAAACATAACCCAAAGAGTATAGAACAATAATTTCAATCAAGATGACGCCAGCGGCCTAAACCGCCAAGGCTATGATTCTATTTTGTGGTTGCGGGCGGTTTCCCGCACTTGACTCTCTATTTGGAGATGGCCTTTTGCTGCTGTAATAGCTTGAACCGCGCGGGACTTAAACTCGCGGCGATATAAGGTTGCGACCACAAATAAGCTCGCCGAAATAAACAGTATCGGGTGCACAAACCAGCACAATACCGCCATCGAAAAGTAATAGGCGCGTAAGCCATAGTTATAGGAGTGCGCCGCTTGATCTTGTACCGTCGCCATCTGTCTTGCGTAGGCTTTGAGATTGTCATTTGAGCCATCGCTGTCTAAAGGACCTGCGCCTATCATCACGTTTACAAAACCGTATTGGCGCATCGACCAAGTAAACTGGAAGAAGGCCATCACAAAAATGCCGACTAGTAGAGCTAACTTGACTTGCACCAGAGCATGATTCGGTGGTGTAGCAAAGGGAATCGTCGCAATAACACTTTCTAGTCGTTCAACTTGTGCAAATAAGGTCAGTACACCCGCAAGCACAAACAGTGTGGTCGAGGCGAAGAAGGCAATATTTCGCTCAAGGTTGGCCAGTAGCGCCGCATCCCCCACGCGCACACCGCGGGTCATCACCTCAAGCATCCAGTAAATTCTATGCTTATGCAGACCACGGGCAATACAGTCGGTATCTCTCGCCTTGCTACGGGCAAAGGCGGTATAGCCAGCCCAAGAAACGATAAACCACACCAATGCAGAAATATCTAACAACGAAAATGTCATAGCCACCTTAGTAAAATGTAATATGGGGAGAAAGAGAGAGATTAGTCATGTGCAGATTATGAGGTCTATGAAAGATTTGGTGCAACTGAGAAACGATTCCCAGTAATGATTTTTTTGCATAGTGATTGTGACTTCACATTAGGATAAAACTGTTTTATGACAACTCCTGTGTCAGTCGCTTAAATATCTTCGATATAAAGTTGCTCACAAATTTCAGCCTTAATTAATATTTTGGTTACATCAGTATCAACTTTAGATTGACTTTTTAGGGCTAATTCCTTCTAATCCTTAACTTAATTTATTGCATCTAAAATTCAATTTTGAATTTTTAAAAAGTTAGGGATGACTATGAAGTCAAATTTGAAATCCATATCGCTCGCAGTTGCTGGCGTATTAGCGCTTAGCAGTTGTGCCATCACTCAATCTGTTGAAGATAATAAAGAAACTGTTATTGGTTGTGCTATTGGTACTGGTTTAGGTGTATTGATTGGGAATTATTTAGGTGGCAATGAAGGTATGCTTTATGGCGGTGCTGCTGGTGCTGCGATTGGTTGTACCGTTGGTTATGATTTTCAGCAAAAACGCGAAGCATTAGAACAGTTAGCGAAAACAGAAAATCTTGATATTCAATTTACTTCAATCAGCGCTTCAAAAGCATCAGATGAACAACAAAGTAGCTTACTGATCAGTTCAACCGAACAAACCATGTCGAAGGAAGATTCAGAAAAGTACGCTAATTATCAAGTTGTGGGTATGGCTGCGACAGTTTCGAGTAATAGTGAAGTGATGTTTGCTTCTGGAGCTTCAGAGGCGACGCCACAAGCTAAACAAAAATTTCAAAAACTCGCCGCTATCTATAAAGACTCTAAACAAAACATTTTGATTACAGGTCATACAGATGCCAGTGGTGCTGAATCGTTAAATCAAGAGCTTAGCGAAGCGAGAGCGCGTTATGTGGCAACCCTCTTTAATCAAGCTGGCATTCCGACTGAGCGATTATTCTTCCAAGGAGCAGGGGAGTCACAGCCTGTTGCAGCTAATAGTGATGACGCTGGCAAAGCAAAAAATCGTCGAGTAGAAATTATTGAAATTGACGGTAAACCGGATCAATTACTGGCTTATTCATACAAACAGAAGGCAAATTTGAGTTATTTATCCCGCCGATCGCAGGATAAAGTGGCAGCAGCCAAGCCTACTAATCAAGTGGAAAAGCAGCCTACAACTCAGCCAACTAAACCGAGCACTTCTCGCCTTGAACCAGCTCAAATACAAATGACGGAGTCGGAAATCGTCAAGTTACTTGAGCCAGTGAAACTGCAAAAAGCCTTGGTAGATTTTGGTGGTAAGAAAATGCTCGACCCATCGACAAACTTTATCCAGTTAGTGGGTGCTAAAAAAGAGAGCGGTTTTGCATTATTTAGCAAGGCGTATGCATCTGAAGTCTCTAGCCTAAATTGCGCCGTTGAGGGACCGAGAGTCACGGGGGACGTGAAGAGTTTAGCCACAGGTGAGAGTTATAATCGTAAGGATTACAACACAGCAGATTATTTACCGGGTATGAATGGTACTGCTTGGGGTTATAAAGTGAATGGCCATTATATTGGTTTGACCCCTGTTGCTGTAATTAAGGACAGTGGCACGGCTGTTTCTGCGCCTAAAGTGAATATTTGGAAGAATTACAAAGGTTCAAGTAAAGATGATCCAAATTATCAGCTTACGAGCCATGTAGAGACTTATTATGGTGATAAAGGCTTGTTATATCGTGTTTTTACAACGGAAAAAGACTCTCCTGTGCGCTGTATGGATGTGGTGATGCCAATCGATCGTTCAGCGACCGCGATTGCTGGCAAGTTGTACTACGAGAAGAATAAAACGGTTTATGAAGCCGATTTTGAACCCAAATTGTTATAAGCAATGTGCTTAGGAGCGGTAAATGGATTTTGTGTCTATGTTATTTAATGAGTATCGCACGTTAGTGTCGCTGTTACTTTCGTTGATGGTATTAGTGGTCATTATTACGGTTTGGTGGGATAAGGTCAGTTTCTGGTGGCTTAATACATGGTATGCCTTTCCGGTAATCGGTAAGGAGAGTCGCTTAGCGAAAGATTATGAAACCCAAGTTAAGATTTACGATAAGGATTGGTTGAATACTGAAGTCGCACTGTGTACTGATTTTGCCGCTCATTATGAGAAAGTGAATAAGGACGAGGAGCTTTTCAGTAAAAGCCAAGACTATTTAGGTAAAGTGACTGAAAATGGTCGTAACAACTTACATATTTTGGGGTGGATATTGATTGCCGCCTTAGTGTTTGTTGAAGCAATGGGATTTAGTTACGTTCTTTCAGGTTTCACGATTCCCGGAGCATCGGAAAAACTACAGCAGCAAGGTGCTGTGGGTATCGCCTTCATCATCTCGGTTTTACTGGTAGGTTTAACTCACTTTACTGGACATGAGCTGCATGCTAACTCGCTCATTAAAAAGGCCAAGGTCTGGTGGAAAAATGCTAAAAACCGCGACAAATCGACGCCAGAACTGGCACCTAATACTCGCATTAATTTAGATAAAACCTTTGAGGATGATAATGAGCCTCAATATAAGCAACTCATTAATCGGATCTCTACTAACGCAGAGGTTAAGCCCCGTTATTTCATCACCACGGTTACAGCTATTGCGATCCTAGTGATTGCAGTATTGGCAACCTATGTGCGTGGTCAAGTGCTTGAAAAAATGCACATTGATGAAGTCAATATTCAGCAAACGAGTGGATTGTATCAAGAACAAGACCCCTATGCTGAAGCACCTCCAGCACTCTTACTGGATGAGTCTAAAAGTGCAGGTGATAAAGCAAAGGATGACGTGTGGGATCGTGAACAGAAAGGCGGTTGGGGAACTTTTATTTTTCTTGCTTTCTTATTCATCCTATTACAGATTTTCGGTATTTTAATTGGTTTTAAAACCGGATTTGCTGGCAAACATTCTAAAGATGCGCGCAAAGAAATTGGCAACTTTAAAAGTGAGCGTGAGTTTAAGACGCATTATTCTCGTTTAAAGCAGCAAGTCGCGCGCGTAGCCCAGAAGCGCCTAACTAACTTGCAGCAAAGAATGAATCAAAAAGCCGAAACTAATTGCCAAGATCCTAAGGTGCTAGAGGTGTTAGAGGCATGTGGTGAGCGTTCATTCTTGACGTATATGGAAGATTTAGGTAATGCCGAAAATCGATATGATCAATCGGTACGTTTACGTGAGCATCAAACATTAGCCAGCCATCAGGCGATGAAAAGTGCCGCTGTGGTGGCAACGTCTCATGTTGTTGAGGTAGAAACTTCCGAAGCACCAGAGTCGATGGAAGCAAGATTGAAAGCCGAGCTTGTTGCTGAAACGAATGCTAAAAAGGCTGCAGAGGCCGAAACGCCAGAACAAGCTGAACAACGTATTCGACAAGAGCTGCTTGCTGAAATAACTCAGCAAAAAAAGGTTGTTGAAACGGAAGAGCAGATGCGCGATCGTTTACGCAAAGAGATACTTGGAGAGTTAAGTTCATGACAGGAATGACAAAGCTTGCTAAGTTGGTGGTTACTGGCTTGTTTGGCACTTTAGCTATTTCTATGTGTTTGCCTGCGATGGCCGCTGAGAGAAATGATATTAAAAGTTGCTACGAGTTTGCCAAAATTGCTCCACTAACGGCAAAGACAGTTTCTGGCCGACATTTGTTTGTGGCGATCGATGGTACTTTTTCTCCGGACATAAATATTAAACAGTTAGTTCATGAGAAAGTGCATCTCTTCCTACAAGCTGGGGATAAAATTACTATCATTAGCTTTAGTGCTTATGTAAAAGATTTTTATACCGATGTTTTGTTTAGTGGCAGGCTGGATACTGATATTGCTGACAGGGATGACGTATCGAAGAAAAATCTAATGGCTTTTGATAATTGCATGAACAAGCAAGCTCAGTTCGTTAGAAGTAAAATTGATGCCCATATAAAACATGCTTTTAAACCTAATGATGTGGATTTGCCCAAAACTGAAATCCTCAGTAATTTATCTCAGGTTATTGCGCCGCAAGTGGCTGCCGATACCGAAGGACGCCGAGTATTGTTACTTGTGTCCGATATGGTTGAAAATTCAGATGTGACCAGCTTTTACAGTAAAAACACCTTAAAAGTTATCGAACCTGAGCAAGAAATGCTAAAAATACAAAAAGCGAACATGCTGAGTGATTTTAAGCAGGCAGATATTTACGTATTAGGTGCGGGTTGGGTTCCTGCTACATCAAAAGGATTTAGAGGCGGTCAAGTAATGTTGCCGTTGAAACAGTTTTGGCAGCAGTATTTTGAGTCCTCCCACGCTGAACTTAAAGGTTTTGGTCAACCCGTATTAATGACGGATATGTAATGACTGGGATTTTAATTAAGTTGTTACGTCATAGATAAGTACCGTTTTAGACTCTAATAAAAAAGCCAGACTCAGTCTGGCTTTTTTATTGTTATCGCGATGGCTAAAGATGCATTGCGATATTCTAAAGCAAGTTCAGTGTACTTATTCTTCGCTATCACCGAGTGACAGTAGGGTCGCATTACCACCAATAGCTGTGATGTTGTTGGTGCGAGTCTTTTCAGTCACAAAACGGGTTAAGTAGTGTGGGCCACCGGCTTTAGGACCTGTGCCTGACAGACCTTGACCGCCGAAAGGCTGTACGCCCACCACAGCACCGATTTGGTTACGGTTAATGTAGACGTTACCCACGTTCACTTTGTCGGCAACTTCCAAGGCATGGCCTTCGTTACGGCTGTGGATACCTAAGGTTAAACCAAAGCCTGTGCTGTTGATCTCATCGATCACTTTGCCAAGATCCGCTGCTTTATAACGGATCACGTGCAGGATTGGGCCAAAGTGTTCTTTTTCGAGCACTTTGATTGAGTCAATTTCCACTGCAGTTGGCGACACGAAGTGACCGTTCTCAGTGCCAGCAGGCAGCGGCATTTGCTTGATAAGCTTACCGACTTGCTTGATATGATCGATGTGCGCATCTAAGTTGGCTTTGGCGGTCGCATCGATAACTGGGCCTACGTCGGTTTTTACTGAGCTTGGGTTGCCAATCACTAACTCATCCATCGCGCCTTGCAGGACTTCGATCACGCGATCGGCGATGTCTTCTTGGAGGAATAGCACGCGCAGTGCGGAGCAGCGTTGGCCTGCGCTGGTGAATGACGATGAAACCACATCGTTAACCACTTGCTCAGGTTGCGAGGTTGAGTCCACTACCATGGCATTTTGACCGCCAGTTTCGGCAATCAACGGAATAATCGCGCCATCACGGTTGGCCAGTGTACGGTTAATCAGTTTTGCTGTGCCAGTTGAACCGGTAAAGCATACGCCGCCGATACGTTCATCGGCCGTAATTGCGCTACCCACAGTCGCACCCGTACCGGGTAGGAATTGCAGAACCTCAACAGGAATACCTGCTTGGTGAGCAAGTTGTACTGCACGATAACCAATAATCGAGGTTTGCTCCGCGGGTTTTGCGATGACTGTATTACCCGCCGCTAATGCCGCAGAGACTTGACCGAGGAAGATGGCTAATGGGAAGTTCCATGGGCTGATACACACGAACACACCGCGGCCTTGGAGGAACAGTTCGTTCAGTTCACCCGTTGGGCCTGGAAGCAGTTCAGGTTTTGCCATCATCTTCTTGGCTTGTACTGCGTAGTAACGACAGAAATCAACGGCTTCACGTACTTCGTCGATACCGTCTTGAATGCTCTTGCCCGCTTCACGGGTGCACAGGGCGATCAATTCTTCGCGGTTTTCTTCTAATAAATCGGCCAATTTTTGCAGTGCAGAGGCACGGGTTTCCACTGGTGTGCGTGCCCAAGAGGCAAATGCTGCTTCAGCAGACGCGACTGCTGCTTCGATTGCAGCTTTGTCGGCGAAGGCGACTTGACCTACGGTTTGGGTAGTGTCGTATGGGCTAACAACCGTTTTATGTTCGCCAGTTAAGGTTTTACCGTTAACCAGAGGGCCCGCTTGCCATTGGGTATTTTTAAACTGTTCTAGTGCCGCGAAAAATGGCTCAGATTCGGAAATGATGTTCATATTGAGTCCCTTGGAATTTTTGCGATCGCTACCGAAAATATCGGCAGGTAAAACGATTCTGTTGTTAGCCAGGGTTTTGTAACCCGTCAGTGTTGTTAGCGGATGTACCACTAATGACTCGATGGGGGTTTTAGGATCGACAAGCTTATGGACGAACGAAGTATTCGCGCCGTTTTCCAGCAGACGACGGACTAAATAGGGCAGTAGATCTTTATGGGCACCGATGGGGGCATAAATACGTACCGCTTTAGCACCGGCTTCAGCCAGAATCGTGTCGTACAGCTCTTGTCCCATGCCGTGTAAGCGTTGGAACTCATGGTTACGATCGCCCGCCATATCGGAAATTGCCGCCACGGTTTGCGCATTGTGGCTAGCAAATTGTGGGTAGATAGCACCGCGAGTCGCATCCGATAACAAGTAACGGGCGCAGGCGAGGTAAGAAACGTCAGTACCGGCTTTGCGAGTGTAGAGTGGATAAGCGGCTTCTCCAGCTTGTTGCGCCCACTTAAGTTCGCTATCCCAATAGGCACCTTTTACCAGACGCACTGGGATTTCATCCCCTTGTTCTTTCGCTAGACGTGTTAACCAAACCAGTACGGGCAGGGCACGCTTAGAGTAGGCTTGTACGACTATACCGAGTAATCCCCAGCCTTTAGTTGCTTCAGAATTAAACAGTTTTTGGAACAGTTTTAGTGATAACTCGAGGCGATCGACTTCTTCAGCATCGATAGATATACCGATATTTAAGCCACGTGCCAGCTTAATCAGGCGAATCACTGTGTCGTACAGTTCAGTCAAGACGCGGTCTTCATTGGCCACTTCGTAACGTGGGTGTAATGCCGACAGCTTGATGGAGATTGTTGGCCGCGGTGATTCATTTTCGTTATAGCTTTGAGCACCGAGCTCAGTTATCGCATTGGCGTAATCGGTATAGTATTTCTCGGCATCTTTGCGAGTTAACGCCGCTTCGCCCAGCATGTCGTAGGAATGGGTATAACCTAACTTACGTTTGTCTTCACTGTTCTTTAGGGCTTCTTTCATGTTGCGGCCCAGTACGAACTGCTTACCCATGATCTTCATCGCTGCCATCATGGCTTGACGGATCACAGGCTCACCCAGACGATTCACTAAGCGGCTCAGCAAGTTGCTTGGGGTGCCATCGAGTTTTTTATCGAGTTTAACGATTTTACCTGTGAGCATTAAGCCCCAGGTCGATGCGTTAACTAGCACTGAGTCACTCTTGCTCATGTGCTCATCCCACTTAGCGCCTGAAAGCTTATCTTCAATCAGCGCATCGGCAGTGGCCGCATCGGGAATTCGTAGTAAAGCTTCGGCTAAACACATCAGGATAATGCCTTCCTGTGTTTCTAAGCTGTACTGTTGCAGGAAGGCATCTATGCCGACCATCAAACCTTTTTTATCGAATTGACGAACCTTATTGACCAGTTCGTGGGCACGACGAGTGACGCGCTCTATGGCTTCATCACTTGAGGGAACTAGTTTGATCAGCTCTGACAAGTATTGTTCTTCATCGACAATGTAGTTGTCGCTGACTGCTTTGAACAGTTCGTCGAGATTGGCAGAATCGTAGCGGCCTGCCAGCACTTCACTCGCTTTGAACATAGTTATCGCTTCCATCTTGGCCGTTATTGGGGCGCTATTGTTGAAACAAATTGGGAGGCGCCAAACGCATTTGATATTTTGTATACAATATGAAGGTTTGCGCGCGCAGATTATACAACCAAAATGTGACGGACAACACTATAGCGTGAAAGATTGTGAAGCTTGTTTGATTAGCTTGTTAATAAGTCGATGTAACGCTTGATTGACAAAAAAGCCAGTGTTTGAAAACACTGGCTTTTGGAAGGTAAATTAAGACTTTTTGTGTGTCAGACTCACATCCAACGTTTTTTATTGCGACGTTGTGGTCTAGGTAAATACACTAAAATAATGCCTAGGATTAAGCCCATGCCTGCGATTAATCCACCTTGGCGCCAAAGTTCAAAACGTTCGTCTTGAGCTGTGCGATCTACCGCATTTTTCAGTTGATCACGTTCTTGAGTCGTTTTAGCTAGGTTGGTTTCTAACTCGCTTAGTTTAGCCTTTAATTCGAGCAGTTCGCCAGCATGATTATCCGTTGAACTTGATACTTCAGCTAATTTAGCTTTGGCCTGTGCGAGTTCAGTTGTTAACGCAGGGACTTGCTCACGGAAACTTTGAGTCGAACTGATCAAGTTGGTTTGTACCCAACCTTCACGGCCTTTATGGTCGATTATTTTGGAGTAATCACCTTGAGTTTCGTTGAGCAGTGTCACAGGTTGACCCGCTTCAATTGATCCAACAATTCGAAACTCAGTACCAGGGCCACCTAAAAGATAAAGAAACACGTTATCCGAGATGTAGCGGGATTGGCCTTCGGCCAGCAGGTTGGAAGACAGCAAGATCATTCCTACCAGAGTCAGGAGTCTAAACACTTTTGTATTCTCATCAACGAAATAGTCTGCACATGCTAGGGATTTGAGGCCTGTAATGCAAGAGGGAAGTCATAGACTTCCCTCAACTTTACGGCATCCATGCTATGACCATTCCAATTTAATTCAATCTTTCCTACGACCTTCTAGTCCTAGGCGCTAATACTGCTTAATGTCAGCAACACATTTAGCGAGACTTCTTAATTAAAAATACCTTTAATCATATAGAAGAAGATGATTGATAGGCCAGCACCTGCTGGTAAGGTCACAACCCAAGATACGACGATATTACGTACCACACCAATGTTAATCGCTGCGATACCACGGGCCATACCTACACCTAATACCGCACCCACTAAGGTTTGTGTGGTAGAAATAGGTAAACCAGTGCTAGAAGCAATAACTACAGTTGTTGCCGCGGCTAATTCTGCCGCAAAACCACGACTTGGCGTCAAGTGAGTGATGTTTTTTCCGATAGTTTGCATAACGCGCTGACCAAAAATCGCCAGACCCATCACAATACCTACGGCACCCAAAGGTAAAATCCACCAGACTAGAGGTGATTTCGCTGCAATCTCACCACCGCTATTGACGACAGAAACAACCGCCGCTAATGGACCAATCGCATTTGCTACATCGTTTGAACCATGGGCAAAAGCCATACAACAAGCAGTCAAAACCATCAGAATCGCAAACACTTTTTCAACGTTTTTGAACTGGGTTTGACGATCTGCTTTATCACTCATTTGTAAGCGTGAAATGGCTATTTTACCTAAGATACCAACTACAGCTGCAATAGCACCTGCGAGTAGGTAAGACTCGGTAACTGAGAAATGCAGACCAACATGGGATAAGCCTTTCATAATCGTCATTAATGACATGATGAAACCAGCAAATGCCATATAGAAAGGTACGAAACGCTTAGCATTACTCAATGGATCGTCAGTGTTGAAAATGAGTTTTTGAGTGCTTTGGAAGAGGATGAATGCCATAAAGCCCGAAATAGCGGGGGTTACGATCCAAGAGCCTACAATCCCGCCCACTTTATCCCATGAGACTGAATCTGCACCAACACCCACGGCGGCGAAACCAATAATGGCACCGACGATAGAGTGAGTCGTTGATACTGGCCAGCCAAGGGCCGATGCGACGACAAGCCAAATACCTGCTGCCAACAATGATCCTATCATGCCGTAAACCAGCAATTCAGGAGTCGCAGTGAAATAGCTAGAATCAATAATACCGCTACGAATTGTATTGGTAACTTCGCCCCCAGCTAAAAATGCGCCGGAAAACTCAAAGATCATTGCGATAATAATCGCTTGTTTAATTGTAATTGCGTTTGAACCTACAGAGGTTCCCATCGCATTGGCGACGTCATTCGCCCCAATACCCCATGCCATGAGAAAACCAAATGCAGCCGCAATGGCAATAAGCCACGGGCCATTGGTGACTAAGACGTTAGCCACCTCAATACCTGCATCAACCATATTGATACCTTGATAACCTTAATTTGTTAAACGCGAGCCAGCATAAGCTCAAGACGCGAACCGACGCGTTCGGCAAGATCTGCAAGACCACCGACCCATTCAATCGTTTTGTAGAGGAACATCACATCGACAGGATTCAATTCAGATTCCATAGCGAATAACTGACGGCGTAACTGAATTTGTAGATCGTCAGTATCTTCTTCGATGATATCGAGTTCGTTGATCATTTTTGCCACTAAGTCGACTTCACGACCACGGAAACCTGTTTCTAACAGATCTTCGAGTTCATTAATGACTTGTTTTGCTAGTGCTACCGCATCGATACAGCGTTGTAGATAAGCAATAAATGGGACTTGCATGACCTGAGGGATTAACAGCTGACGGCCGATAACACGACCGGAAATATCTTTGGCTTTGTTGGCTATCTTGTCTTGTTGAGTTAAAAGTTCCAATAAATCTGTACGTTCTACTGGCATAAATAAACCGCTTGGCAGAGTAAGGCGGATTTCACGTTTTAGTGAATCTGCTTGCTTCTCGGCTAAACTAATTTGCTTACGTAATTGAACTGCACTGTCCCAGTTGCCTGTGATAGTGGCTTCGAAAAAGGGGACGAGTAACGATGCGCAATCGTGTACTTTGTCCATGTGCTCTTGAAGAGGCTTAATTGGCGATTTTGCAAACACGCCCAAAATAGAGTTTACTGGCATTGCCGTTTACCTATTTAGATTGTTCCATTATTGGAAAAAGCGGGCGCATGTTAACCTATGCGTCCGCGTATTGAAACTGTGTTTTTTCAGAAAAAACGACAGGTTTATTCTAACGGGTTATATACCAACTGCAAAACCAAATCCTACGGGATTTTTATGACACATTTGTGACATTATGAACTAAAGATGACGCATCGATGAATATTTGATGACAAAGTGAGCGGTTACGCAATGAATGCTGAGATTGAATTAAAACTGTTTTTCCTGCCGATATATCAAGAATCCCTGATAAATAAGTTAGATAGTCTCGATAATGCCGTACCTCAAGGTCAACGTCGTTTGGCGAATGGTTACTTCGACACCCCTGACTTGCAATTACGTCAGTGGGACATGGGATTGCGGGTGCGCGGTTACGATGCGCACCGAGAGCAGACCATAAAAACCGCAGGACAAGTCGTGGGCGGCATTCATTCGCGGCCCGAATACAATGTGACTATCCAATCCGATAGCCCAGATTTAAGTCTATTTCCTACCAGCATTTGGCCCACTGATGCCGATTTAGCGGCAACTCAAGCTCAGTTAACTTGTATATTTCACACCGATTTTTATCGTCGCGCTTGGCATGTTCAGATTGATAACAGCGTGGTCGAAGTGGCGTTAGACATAGGTGAAATCACCGCAAATGGCCAGCAAGAAGCCCTGTGTGAGCTCGAGTTTGAACTCCTCAGTGGCGATACTGAGGCGCTACTTAAGCTGGCGATGCAAGTGGCGAGCGTTGTGCCCGTGCGTTTAGGTAAGGCCAGTAAAGCGCAGCGGGGCTATCGATTGGCGGGTAAGGCTAAGCCGCTCGATTTAAAAGCATTGGAATTTCTGCCACTGGCCGAGTCACACGATTCTTCTTTACTGGATTTAAGTGCAAACTGCCAAATCCTGCTTGAAACCGCCCTTGAGCGCTGGCAATTATTAGAGAGCATGATCGCAGAGGAAAGTGACCCTGAAGCCTGTGTGGCACTATGGTGGCGGATGCGCGCCTGTATTCGTTTGCTGCGAATGACCTTAAATCAGTTCGAATTATTGAATGTGACACTGTCTAGCCAATTTATGCTGATTGAAAAGCAGCTCGATTTTATTGAGCGGGCACAGGCGTTGACCGCCTTGCTTGGTAGCCAAAGAGGCTTATTTGCTAAGCTTGGCCAACATGCCCAAGTTAAAGCGCGACTTCTGGCGCAACTGACAGAGATTAATCTGACGGGACGCTTACTCTTCCTATGGCAACAGACCGAATATGGTCAATTACAGCTGGCTATTGTTGAACTGTTGCTAAAGATCAGTGCTGGTGAAGTGGACATCACCCATCAGCCTAGCTTACGCCAGCATGCCGATCGTGCTCAGCAAGCTTCTTGGATGGCGATAATTGAGGTCATGCCACTCAATAGCGTCATGACAGCGGCGAATTATCTACAAGTGGCCACAGTGTTGGATGCGAGCATTCTTGTGGGTCATGCCTACGGCAGTTTATATGAGGCGAAATCACGGGACGCATTTCGTGCACCTTGGCAAGATCTCGCGCTTGGGATTAAAACTTTGGCTTGTTATCGCGCCTTACAGGATGCGAGTCGGGAGTTAGATATCAATTTAGCTGAGTGGCTGGAAGACAAGCAGCAGAGTTTGTTGTTTGCTATGGAATCGACACGCCGTAACGCGATGCAACAGCAGGTCTACTGGTAGTATTACTTTTTATCGCTGATAAACGGAAAAGGCTCAATCTAAAATAGATTGAGCCTTTTCATTAGTCCGTTTTCGCAACAAAGTCAGCTATTTTTTGTTTCGATAGCCTGCTTAAGTTCCGCAATTTGAGCCAGCATTTGCGCTTGATTTTGTTCTATTTTTTGTTGGTTCTCTTCCATTCTCGCTAAGGCTAATTCAAGCTCTGATTTGATTTCGGCTTTATGCGCATCTTGGCGTTCTTGGCGTTCAGATTCATCTGGCGCGACAAATACCGATGCCATATAACCTGAAATCACCCCAAAAAAACTCACACCGCTGACAATGACCACGCCACCTATGATGTGGCCTGCTGTGCTTACAGGATAATAATCGCCGTAGCCGACGGTAGAGATAGTGACTAATGCCCACCAAATCGCTTGCTCAGCGGTCTGGATATTGGCGCCTTCGGTGCCGCTTTCGACGATGAGCATAATGACGGAAGCTAATGTTAGAATCGTCACCATAGCAACCAGTAAACTGGCTAAGGTGGCTTGTTTACGTTGTTTTACCAGTGGGAGCAGCAGTGAGCGACTCATGCGGATCAGGCGTATTACCCGTAGGATTTGAAAAAGCCGTGCCATACGTAGGGCTTCAATCGCCGGAATACTGGCAATAAAATCAATCCAATGGTGTTTAATGAAAAAGCGTTTATCGCGAGCACGGATCAACCCAACAAAGAAGTTGATCATAAAAATCATGCAAATACTGGTATCGACAAAGAAGAGCAAGCGGTAGGTTTCGCTATCTAGGCGGCCGAAGGTCATGACAAGTACTATGATCACCGACAGCAAGGACAATAGCATCATCGCCATTTCGAATGGAGAAGGAGTGCCAAGGGTGCGAAGCGACCATGGGGTTTTATCTGTCATGCCAAACATGATCCCTGTTAAGTGCGGCGAATATCACTACTAAAGTAAAAGACTTTAGGCTGTGAGTAAATTGACTGAGTTAATAAAAGGGCTATATATCGATTAATCGCGCCAGCCAATGGTAAGAAGGGTTGGCGCTTGAGATCTGCGTTGCTTTAGGTTTCATCAACAAAGTGGACTAAATCGTCGAGTACACGGCGTTTAATTTCTAGCTGTGAATCGGCACTTAAACCATATTTCTCTGCCAGTTGCACATAGTCATCTGCATTGAGTGACACGGTAAGGCGCGGACGCGTTGGCCGTTTCGATACGCTAAGACCTAAAATAGTGCGAATTTGATCAGAAGGGCTAACGCCTGCATCTAACGCGGCTTTACGAATAGAGTATTGAAATTTTTCATCGAGATCGAAGGCAACCTGTGTCGCCTTAGCGGCTTGTTGGTTCTTTAACCATTGCTCGGGCAGAGGGTGTTTGGTTTTACTCATGGCGTATTACCTATTGCTATCAACCGTTTCTAGCGCTTATCTGTGAGATTGTATTGGGATTATTGATAAAGTGCGAGCACGCACTTTATCTTATTTTCGTGTTATTTCGCCGGCCAGTATTCCCGAATATCCGTTAGCGGGCGATATAGGGTCAAGACAACATCGGTATCACCCCCTTCGTAGACTTCCACTTCGACGGCGCAGCTTTCATTGTCATCAAGTAATAAATAGTACTCAAAGGGCTCACCTGTGGCGCCATTGGCATCCTGTGGCGGCTTTTGGCCACGATAATCCTGACGATGAAAATAGCCAAAAGCGGCAAAAGTCACTTGGTGGTATTGTTTTCCAAGCCATTGTTCAAGTTGTTCAGCTAAGTCGGCCGGTAATACTTGCGTAGTTAACTCGGCATGACCCGGTTCCTCGAACAGGGCGCTGAATTGCTCGAGATCGAATAATTGCTCCACTTGGGCGCGGGAAACCTTAATCGAAAAGGCGAGATAGGTTTCGTCGTCTTCTTCAATGCTCAAAAAGAGAGTATCGCTACCATGTCCCTTGAGTAACCATTCGGAGTGTTGTTTACGTTCAGACTCGTAAGTATGTACGGCTTCGACTCTTAATTGTTGACCACGGAGTTGTGGTGGCAGGGCAAAACTATCATCGATTGAGATCATGTCGCCGACATTGAGCTGGGACGGGTGATTGAGCTCGCGCTGTGGCGGGGCTTTCTTACCAAAAATACTATTGAAAAATCCCATAGTGACTCCTGCTGACTATGCTCGCGTGCGGCCTCATATTGATTGGCTGCGGATATTCACGGGCAATAGTGGTCATTTTTATTTAATGAGGATGAAACAAAAAAATGCCGAGGTCAGTAGGGGGTGATGATCCCACTGAGACTCGGCATTCGGTCAATCATTGCTTAGCTTTTACGTGCTTTGATTCGATCTAGCACTGCATTTGCGTTTGACTTTTGCTCACCAATACCCGCTTCGGCTAGTTTGGCTTGCAACGACTTATCACTGTTTTCATCGGCTAAGGTTTCAGCCGCTTTTAAACGGTCGTCAAATTGTTGCTGACGTGCTTTGATACGTTCTAGTGAATCTTTAGCGTTCAGCAGCTTAGAGTTGCTAGACGCGAACGAGTCAGTAATGGTTGCCGTCGCTTTTTGTACGCTTTCAGTGGTTTTAACCATGCTCAACTGACGTTGATAATCAGACAGTTGGCGTTCGGTTTTCTTCACTAAGTCTTTCAAGCGTGCAGCATGGGCGCTAAAGCTGTCGTTGGCGCTTTGTTGCTCAGACAACTCTTGGTCTAACTGAGCAATCTTTTCAGCAATTTCAATCGCCAAGGCTTCATTACCTTTGTCCAATGCTTGAGTCGCATAACCTTCGTGTTCTGCAATCGAACGTTTCAGACGGTCGATTTCACGGCTGGCTTGCATTTCTTTTGCCATGACATCGGTCAGTTCACGTTTAGCATTGGTTAAATGCTTTTCTGCATCACGGATTTCCTGTTCGAAAATACGGGTTGAGTTTGCGTCAACGATGCTTTGGCCAACTTCGGTGGCACCACCGCGAAACGCTGTTAAAATTTTATTCAGAATGCCCATTTTGTGGCTCCTTATTTCAGATAGTCGACCAATTCATCAATAACTTCTAAACAGTTATCAGATAAAACTGCTAATTCTTGCTCGATTTCGAGCATGCTAGATTGTAGTGATAGCGCACCGTAAACCACGTATTTGTCATCAATTTTTGCAAAAGCTGACAAGGGCATTGGAATGTTGAGCTCTAGCATGGTTTCAAACATTTCACTGCGACGTTCTTGATTTACTTCATTCTCGCCCCACAGGTAGCTGATGCAAAGTACTTGGTTGTCCGTTACCGATACAAATACCGGGATTTCTTCACGGCCGACCACATTCACTTGCAACACTTCGACTTCACCATCGATTGGATAACAATCAAATTGAAAGCCAGTTTGGCTGTTGTTGCCAAGACTGTTGAGGTGATTGGCAATGGTATGGATATTCATATTTGTCCTTATTGACATATTATGTCTGTATTCAAAGATAGCACCGAGACATAATATGTCAAGTACTATCTCATCCTATTAAAAAAGATCCAGTCCTTGATTCTCGGACCAATCTTGCAAATGGTAGTGATACAGCTGCAATGAACCCAATTCATTGGGTTTTATGTTGGCGGCATCTTGATAAAAATTGGCTGGAAACTCAAAGGCGCCATCCACTAAACCTAAAGTGAGCCAGTCATCTTTGATGGGCAACTCAGTTAACTTCGCTAATCTGTGTTGTGCATCGAGTCCGGCTAAGGTTGCAATACTCCAGCCCCATTCACCAAAACTGGGCACATTATGATGGTACTGCTTGACGTCAAATCCCGCCAATGCCAAGGTTTTTGCTACCGAAATAAAGGCCTTAGGGGCATGGTAAGGCGATGTTGACTGTACAGTCAGAGCGCCATCACTGCTCATAAGTTCCTTTAATTTACGGTAGAAATAGTCCGAATAGAGCTTATTAAGATCGGGATGGCTCGGATCGGGCAAGTCTACGATAATCGCATCGTATTTCACGCCTGTGGCAATCAGTTTATCGACACCATTAAATGCATCGTCGTTGATCACTGTGACACGGGGATCGTTCAGTGCGTTGCCATTGAGCGCCAACATAGCGCGACTGAGACTATCGGGCATATCTGTATCGGGCGATTTAAATAATTGCACTAGGCCCACATCGAGATCGAGCAGCGTGACTTGTTCAGGTTCCCAGCGGAGTACTTGTTTGAGACCGAGTCCATCACCGCCGCCAATGATTAGCACCTTGTTGTGACGGGCACTGGCCGCGAGCGTAGGATGAACGAGAAACGTATGGTAGATGTGCTCGTCTATGCTAGAAAATTGTAAGCGACCATTGATGTATAAAGCATAAACGGGCGGCAGACCGTTACCGCGCAACCGCTCGGTGAAGGTCAGCTGTTGGAAACGTGTCGCCTTGGCGTAAACCACTTTGTCTTTATAGAGCAAATTATTGAATTCTTGCTCCCAGCGTGGGCCGTGGATTGCTAATACGAGTAAGACACCAGTCACGATAAAATGCCCACTCAAAAGCAGTTTAGGGCGGCGGATTTTAGGCCAGAATCGCCAAATAAACACAAAACCTGCCAATAGATTGAAACTGGCGGTTAAGGCGGCGGCGAGTTGGATATCGATGGCGAGCATAAAGCCAACCCAAATGGCGGCACCTATGCCTGCGCCTATGTAATCAGCTCCGTAAATGGTGCCCGCGTTATGCAGTAAATGCTCGTCGGAAAGGGATTGGCGAACCCTAGCAATCAGCGGGATTTCCATACCAATCATCAGGCCCAATAACACACCCCACACATAGGGTAAGTATTCGCTGAGTTTTTGCAGCGAGCCTATCATGCCACCTTCGGGCAGTTGATCTGGCGGTAAACCTAAGGTGTTAGCAATGATCAATGGTAGTTGTTGACCAAAACCAATCACCGCTGCTGTGATTAAAATGGCGAGTGAGCCACAGAGTGCAACTGTGAGTTCTAAGATCACAAAACCGGTAAAGGCATCACGGATCTTACGCGCGGCGAAGGCACCTAGTCCCATGGAGACAATCATTAAGCCTATCATGGTGTAAATGGCGGCTTCTAATGCGCCTAAAATGCGGCCCGCATAGTGGGATAAAAGATATTCGTAGATCAGGCCGCAACCTGCTAATACGGCCATAATGCCCAATAAGAGAACATCGTCGAACCAACCTAGGCGGCTAGGTTTAGCCGCCGAGGGAGTTAAGCTAATTTCTTGCATTCGATTAAGCCATCAGTGCCGTGAGGATAAGTGCGATAGCGATACTGATCGCCATTTCTACTGCGGCGATACCGATATTGTGTTGTCTTTCCACTTCATCGGCTAAATCGATACGGGCCAATACCAGTTTCTTCACGACGAACAGCAGTAAGGAGAGCGCGATCAGCATAATGACTGAGAACACTAACCAACCGATCACGTTAGTCACATAAGCCGTTGGATTATAAATAATAAAGTGACTGGCGGCATTAAAGCTCAGTGCCATAGCAATCATGTAACCCGCATGGCGTAGCGCTAACGCTGTATGACCTTGGGCTAAGGCTTGCTGCATAGACGAGTCTTGGTTGCGGCTTGCGAAACGGTTTTCACGCCAGCGCGTGAGTAGCACTAACATCAACTGCGAAATCGCAAAGGCGCTGAAGATGGCAATGAAGGTATCGACCGTTAAATCTTCTGCCCACAGCAAGACGGAGCGAATGATAATGGCGGTAGCAATAGCAACGCTAGCATCGACGATAGCGACGGACACATTACCTTTGATGATTTGCTCGTTCTTATCAAACTCATTTAGCGCTATTTTATCGTGGAGAAAACGGCCGAGTTTAATCAGTACTAAACCGAATAAACCATAGCAGCTCATGCCAATCGCTTCGGTAAGATAAGAGTGTGCCGCAGCGCCTGTGATAGCGCCTGTAAGTACTATGCCTAGGGCGGCAACTGCGCCAGCGGTACTTATGCCAAAGGCAAAGTTATCCCGCTCTGCCAGCTCCTTACTGCTATTGACCTTTACACTCCAACCTTGCAAATAACGCATTAGCGTTAGCAAAATCACGGCTATGGTGAGATCGATAGCCAGAATGATGGCTAGCTCTGGTGTGATACCGAAATCCTGAAATAATGTCATTGGAAATCCTTAGTTACTTGCCCCGGCGCACACTGCGGGTCGTGCGATTACTGGAATTGCGGAAACTGCTGTCTTTAGCATAGTTAGATCGAAACTTACTGTTCGAACTCTTGCTCGCACTTGTCGTGCTGGCCTTAGGTGCGCTGGTACTTTCACGGGATAACGCCGTGCCACCAGTTCGCGGCTTAGCATAAGGGCTGTCAAAGCGCTTGCCTTGTGAGTCGAAACGTTTTTTCGTTTGTTCGAAAGTCTTATTTTGCGCATCCGCTTGTTTGGGTGAGGTATAGCGATAACGACCTACGTCATTGTAATAGCTATAACCACGGTTACCCGACCAACGATCGTAGGAAACTGGGCGATTGAAAACATTCGAAAACATCGAATACATGCCATACCAAGCCCAAAACGAAGTGCCGCTTGAGTCGGTTTGCCAGTTGCCGTAAGAGGGATTACCAACTAATTGACTGCCTGGACCAAAATCTTCACCGCCATTGGCTAATGTTGCAGCCTCACGGCTAATCGCATTTACGCGAGCCAGTTTGCCGTCGGACATATCGGCGACCACGTTGACGGGATCAGACAACATATCGTTAAACAGACTGGGATCTGCGGCTTGATAAAGATTTTCTGCTTCGGCCAGCTGTTGATCGAGATCAGCAAAGTTACTCGCCACTTTCGATTCATCTAAACGACGTTTTAGCGAGGTATACATGGGACCTTGGGTACCAGAATCCTTTGCTAATTCATCGAGTAAGGGTGCTAAATCGGGTTTCTGTTGCTTTAGCAGTGTCGTGTATTGTTTTAAGAGATTAGCGTTACGCAACTGGCCGTCATCGATCATCGTCGTGAGCGTAGCGAGTCGTTGCTGTGTGAGTTGTTGATACTTCGCGATTTTATCCGGTCTGTCATCGCCACAACCCGTCAGCGATAGCGAAACGGCTAAAAAAAGTATCGATGTGAGAACACGGGTTAGCATTCCTGCCATGTTTTCTCCAAAAGGTAATGAAATAAAACTCAAATACTTGCAGGCAATAATAATCCGCTTGCCCAATATGCCTGCCGCGCAGGTTATAGTACCCTTAAATGCCACAGATAAAAGTGTAAACCTTTATTTGTGTGTTACATCAGGTAGCTGCAAGTCTCGTCGAACATAACATGATGTGGCGTCAATCTATATCATTTACGACATAATATGTCGATAGCTAAATTTGTTAGGGATTATTATGACCATGCAAAAAGACAGTAATAAGTCATTGTCTATTCTTATTAATCAAACCGCTGAACGCAATTGGCTGCGATTAGAGGAAGCATGGTCCGAAGGACTTGCGCAATTAACGCCTGCTCAGCAGCAAGAACTCAAAACAGTTTTGGGACTCAGTGATTATGTGGCGGCTCAACTATGCCGACATCCCGAGTGGATCGCTATGCTGTTTGCGGGCGAGTTAAGCCTGATTGATCGTAAAAACTTTGATGTTGATTTACATGAAGAACTGGCTAGCACGACCACCGAGGAGATGGCTAAAACCACCCTGCGACGGTTTCGTAACTATCAAATGGTGCGTTTAGCTTGGCGTGACTTTTTAGACTATGCCAGTTTAGAGGAATCCTTGCTTGATCTGTCGGCGCTCGCCGAAGCGTTAGTAATCTGCGCCCGCGATTGGCTCTATAAAGATATGTGCGCTCAATATGGCACGCCGATGGACAAAGAAGGGAATCCGCAACCGCTACTGATTTTAGGTATGGGTAAGTTAGGCGGCCGCGAGCTTAATTTCTCCTCCGATATCGATTTGATTTTCACGTTTCCTGAGCATGGCGAAACCGTCGGCGGTCGTCGCAGTTTAGACAATCAACAATTCTTTATCCGCATGGGGCAAAGGCTAGTGAACTTGCTCGATCAAGTCACAGTCGATGGTTTCGTGTTCCGCGTGGATATGCGTTTGCGCCCCTACGGTGAAAGTGGCCCCTTGGTGGTGAGTTTTAGTGGTCTTGAGGATTATTACCAAGAACAAGGGCGAGACTGGGAGCGTTATGCCATGGTCAAGGCGCGTGCGCTCGGGCCTTGGAACCATTTCTCCGATGAACTACACAGCCTCCTGAGACCCTTTGTGTATCGCCGTTATATCGACTTTTCGGCAATTGAATCCCTGCGGAAAATGAAGCAACTCATCGCGCAAGAAGTGCGGCGCCGTCATTTGACCGACAATATTAAACTCGGTGCAGGCGGTATTCGTGAGGTCGAGTTCGTGGTGCAAAGTTTTCAATTGATCCGTGGAGGCCGTGAGCCTGCGTTGCGTCAGCAGAGTTTATTCGGTGCTATCGATACGCTCTACAGCTTAGGGCAGTTTGAATATTTGGCGGTGGATGAGCTTAAACACAGTTATTTACTGCTGCGCCGGGTTGAGAATTTACTGCAAGCCATTGACGATAAACAAACCCAAACCTTACCGAATAATCCACTGGATTGGGCTCGATTGTGCCATGTACTCGATATGGCCAATGAGGTTGATTTACGCACTCATATTGAAGCGGCAATGAGCAAAATCCATCGTCATTTTAAAGCCACAGTGGGTGGCGAAGAAGGCGAAGAAAAAGCTGAACATTGGACGGCGCAGCTGTGGAATATGCAAGACCTTGATGATGGCATCGCGTTGTTGGCCGAACAGCAAATTGATGATGACAAGCTGTGCCCTATGCTCAGCAGCTGGCGCGAAACAGTGACTAAGCGTTCGATTGGTCCACGCGGGCGAGAAACCTTAGATAAATTAATGCCAAGATTATTGGAAGAATTGATTAATCAACAGAGTCCATCGTCAGCTTTTGAGCCCGTGTCTAAGGTGCTGGAGCAGATTTTAACTCGCACCACTTACCTTGAGCTTTTGTGTGAAAACCCAGGTGCGCGGCAGCAGTTGGTGAGTTTGTGTTGCGCCAGTCCTTGGATTGCCGCGCAGTTGGCTAAATTTCCCATGTTGCTCGATGAGCTTATCGATCCGTCGCAGCTCTATGACACGACCTCCATCGACGATTATCCGAGCGAGCTGCGTCAGTACATGATGCGCGTGCCCGAGGATGATATGGAGCAGCAGATGGAAGCGCTGCGACAATTTAAGCTTTCACAACAACTTAAAATCGCCGCAGCCGATGTCACGGGTGTTTTACCCGTGATGCAAGTGAGCGATCACTTAACTTTTTTAGCCGAAGCTATTATCGAACAAGTGGTGATGCAGGCGTGGCAACAGGTTTCAGTGCGCCATGGAGTGCCCGCTCACCTTGAGGGCAGTGACACAGGCTTTGCCGTTGTCGGTTATGGCAAGCTCGGCGGGATTGAATTGGGTTACGGCTCCGATCTCGATTTAGTTTTCTTGTGTGAAAATAAAACAGAAAACGGCCTGACCAATGGTGATCGCTCGATTGAAGTTGGTCATTTTTACCTCAAACTCGCCCAGCGCATTCTGCATTTATTCTCGACTCGCACGACTTCGGGGGAGTTGTATGAAGTGGATATGCGTCTGCGCCCATCAGGCGCCTCGGGTTTGATGGTCAGTGAGATTGAGCGTTTTGGCGAATACCAAGCTAATGAGGCGTGGACGTGGGAGCATCAAGCTTTAGTTCGCTCGCGTTTTGTTTTTGGTGACAATAGCTTAGCGGTTAAATTCAGTCATATTCGCGCTTCAGTATTGGAAAAGCCCCGTGATAAAGCTGAGCTGCAAAAAGCGGTACGTGAGATGCGTCAGAAGATGCGCGATCACTTGCTTAAAGTCAGTGATGGCATGTTTGATTTAAAGCAGAGTCCAGGCGGGATTGCCGATATTGAGTTTATTGCCCAGTACTTAGTGCTGGCTAATGCCCACGAGTATCCAGAGCTAACGATTTGGTCTGACAATGTGCGGATTTTTGGTGTGTTAGCTGAGCTTGAACTTTTGCCAATGATGAGTGCCCAGCATTTAACTCAGACCTATTGCTTACTACGGGATGAAAATCATCGACTGACTCTGCAACAAAAGGTGGGGCAGTTACCAGTGTCAGAGGTAGAAGACCATGCTGAGCGGGTGTTAAACATTTATCGTGCTGTGCTTGAATAGTGCAGTCTTTAAGGGGATTAAGGCTGATACGAATTTCAGCCTTAACACCGCAAGAATACACCATTTAGGCTAGAGTTTAATGAGAGCAGTTAGCTGAGAGTGCCATGCAATTACCTACAATTCCTGAAAACGAGCTGCAACGCTTGGCCACGTTACGGGCACTTAATGTGCTCGATACCGATGCCGAGGAACGTTTCGACCGTATTACTCGGCTTACGCGCAGAATTTTCTCCTTGCCCATCTGTGTTGTGACCTTAGTGGATGCCGAACGGCAATGGTTTAAATCTCGCCAAGGATTGGAGGTGACTGAAACACCTCGGGAAATTTCATTTTGTGGACATGCGATCAATCATGACGGCATTTTCATCGTGAACGACGCCCTCAAAGATCCCCGTTTTAGTGACAATCCTCTGGTGACTGAGCTGCCGCATATTCGCTTTTACGCCGGCTATCCCCTCACCATTCACGAGCAATATCGGGTGGGTACTTTGTGTTTAATCGGTACTGAACCGCGGGATTTTACGGCTGAAGACATTGAAACCTTAACGGATTTAGGACAAATGGTAGAGGCTGAATTACTCTCTATCGCGCAAAATACCTTAGATCCCTTGACAGCTATTTCGAATCGACGTGGTTTTGAATTACTGGCCCATCAGTCACTGGCGAGTTGTCGACGTACCGAATCTGAGGCGGCCTTAGTATTCTTCGATCTCGACTTTTTTAAGGAAGTGAATGACAGCTTTGGTCATCGCAAGGGCGATCAGGTGTTATATGATTTTGCCCATATCTTAATGACTGCTTTTAGGGAGTCGGATGTGATCGCAAGGCTTGGCGGCGATGAGTTTGTGGTGCTGCTAAGTTTTGTGCATAGCGATACAGTCAATCGGGTCATCGAGCGTTTTAAGCAGTTACTTGAGCAATATAATCAACAGCACCCTAGGCAACATAGATTGGCGACCAGCATAGGTATCGCCCATTGGACACCGGATTCAGATATGAGCTTAGAGGATCTGTTAGATTCCGCCGATAAAGCCATGTATCAGGATAAAGCCACACATCACAGTGATGCATCTTAAATTGTTTACGCTTATGCCAATGAAAAGGGAGACAATAATGTCTCCCTTTTCATTGGACTTTATTCGGCGAAGAAGTACTAAGCTGTAATGAGCGTTACCCAATGTTGATATAAGGGTAAGCCAATTAGCACGTTAACTGGAAATGTGATCCCCAGTGAGGCTAGCATAGCCAGACCTATATTGGCTTCGGGGATTGCGGCTCGAATGGCCGCTGGAGCTGCGATATAAGATGCGCTGGCACTTAATGCCGCTAACACTAAAATGCTGCCTGAAGGTAAGTCCAGCCAAACACCTACACCAATACCACACCAAGCCAATATAAAGGGCGTTACGGCGGCGAACACTAATAAGCGCCATTGTTTCAGTGGTAGCGGCAAACACACTTTAGCCGTTACTAAGCCCATTTCCAGTAAAAATAATGCCAGTAAGGTTTTGAATCCGCCTAGTAACACAGGTGTAAGCGGCGCAAGTCCCGTTGGGCCATAAAGCCAACCTATCACTACACCGCCAAGGAGTAAGACAACGCCGCGGCTGGTTAAGGCTTCGTGCAACACGCTTGATTGATTTTCATTTTTGGGTGATGTTTCAATTGCTTTTTTGGCACTTAAGTATCTGTGTAACCAGAGCATTACGACAATAGCAGGTAGTTCCAGCAGCACGAGATATAGGGTCGTTTCTGGCCTTAAGATCAACCCAGATTTTTCAACCATAGCCATCACCACCGCAAAGGTTCCCGCACTGACGGAGCCGTAATGGGCGGCAATACTAATGGCATCGGTATGGCCAATGCGAACCAGCCGGGTTAGTACAGGGTATAAGGCCAAGGGGATAATCAAACCTAAGGCAACAACCGCTAACAGCTCAGTGAACACTAAGTTTTGAGTGTGACCGTGGAGTGCCATTCCGCCCTTTAAACCTAAGGTAAGCATTAACAGTATGGATAGGGTTTCGTAGATCGCGGGTGGGACTTTAAGATCTGATTTCACTAGGCCAGCTAACAGGCCTAAGGCGAAAAATGCAATGACAATATCGGGCATAGGTATCTCATTAAGTTTGACTTTTAAGCGGTGCAAAACGCGCTTGTTTGTCGAGTGATCCTGATGGCTGGTGATTTTGGACCTAATTAGTTATATTGAAAAATAAATTGTTTACCACCTAGGTATAGATAATTATCTATGGATAAGCGTTCGTCATCGACTCAGCTTAAATTGCGGCATTTGAGTTTTCGGTTACTGCAGGTGTATGTGCAAGTGGTGCGGTTAGGTAATATTTCCGCAGCGGCGAGGGCATTGCATTTAACTCAACCCACAGTGTCATTACAGCTTAAAAAACTGGCCGATGTGTTGGGTGAGCCATTACTCGAGAGTCGTGATGGCCGCATGTTACCGACATTGATTGGTAATGAGTTGTACCGCGCAGCCTGCGATACCTTGAGTCGTTTTGAGGATTTCGATGCTTTTATGCAGCAGGCTAAAGGTGGCAGTGTCGGTCACATCAATATCGGTATTGTCACTACCGCCAAATACGTGTTGCCACGGATTTTAGGGGCATTTTATCGGCAGTTTCCACAGGTTAAAGTGACCTTAAACATTGGTAACCGTGCCCATGTATTAGGCAGATTTGAACGTCAAGAAGATGATTTATACCTGTTCAGTCATCCTCCAAGTGGCGATAACGTGTTATCTGCACGCATCATTAAAAATCCGCTGCAACTGATTGCACCAAAGGAGCATTGGGCAGTGGGTCGTGAACAAGTGAATTTTAACGAGCTTAAGAATGAGCGTTTTATCGTGCGCGAACCGGGGTCAGCCACCCGCTTAATGTTCGAGTCTTGGTGCAGCGGACAAGGCATCACGCTCGGTGACACTATGCAAATCGAGAGTAATGAGGCGATACGCTTGAGCGTCGCGTCGGGCTTAGGTTTGTCGGTGATTTCGGCGCATACCTTGCAAGAAGGGCGCGAAAAACCTGCAATTCTAACTGTTACGGGGTTTCCGCTCGAAAGTAACTGGTATCTAGTTGGCCGTAAAGATCGCCGTTTGCCCTATGCCGCCATGCAACTGGTGGACTTTATGGCGGCGCATTTGGTCGAGTGTATCGAGCCAGAATGGGTTGCCACTGATATCAGTGAACTGGCTATGCACTTTAATCATGCACCGCAAACTCGGTCCTATCACTCTTGAGTCTTGCTTGTATTATGGAATGCTTTATTAAACTAGATCATAGCGTTATGCATTGAGGGTAACGGTTTAACACATCTTGTGCCATTACCCTCTGATTCCATTATAAAGTGATACTCTAGACTTTAAATCGCGTCAGTAGATTGTTCAGTTCAACGGCGAGTCTTGAGAGCTCATGCGCTGAGGCACTGGTTTGCTGTGCCCCCGCAGCACTTTGGCTGGCAAGATCACTAATATTCACAATGTTTTTATCGACCTCGCGTGCGACTTTCGCTTGCTCTTCGGCGGCGCTTGCGATGACCATGTTGCTGTTATTCATCGTACTGATTTGGCGATTAATCGTGTTTAATGCATCCCCTGCCAATCTTGCGACTGAGAGTGCCTGTTCAGCCTTTTGGCCGCTGTGCTGCATTGATTGCACAGCCGTTTCGGTGCCGTGCTGGATTTTGTTAATCATGTCTTCAATTTCACGGGTCGAGGACTGAGTGCGATGGGCTAGGGCACGAACTTCATCAGCAACAACCGCAAAACCACGGCCTGTATCACCCGCTCGCGCCGCTTCAATGGCTGCGTTTAAGGCCAGTAAATTCGTTTGCTCAGCAATGGCGCGGATCACATCGAGAACTTTACCTATATCCCTCGCTTGAATCGCTAAGGTTTGAACAACCTGTGAACTTTGCGTCACATCCTGATTCATGTCGATAATGGCTGCGACAGTCTGATCTACCTGTTTTTTACCTAATTCGGTACTGCGGGCGGTTTCTTCAGAGGCTTCTGAAGCGAGCACCGCCGTATTGGCAACTTCATCTACTGCCGAACTCATTTCGGTAATCGCAGTTGCCGCTTGCTGTATTTCATCATTTTGTTGCTGTATGCCGCGGGAAGCATCTTCAGTGACGGAATTGAGTTCTTCGGCGGCGGAGGCGAGCTGGCTAGAGGAGTTTGCTATATGGGATAAAGTGTCGCGCAGGTTTTGCTGCATTTCAGCTAATGATTGCATCAGTTGACTGGTTTCATCTTTACCCACTGTACTGATTTTCTGTGTTAAATCCCCCCTTGCGACTGCCACAGAAATGCCTACAGCTTCCTTCATTGGCTGCACGATACTGCGAGTTAAAAATATTGCTACTACAAATGCAGCGATTAAGGAGCCCACTATCATAATGCTGTTTAGCCATTTACTCTCGTCGTAGGCTTGTGCAGTTATTTGACCTTGTTCCTTTGCATATTCAGTATTCAAGCTGCCAATGCTAATGAGCGTCTTTGTCATTTTTTCGGCTTGCACTATCATGACATCATCCATGATCCGTTTAGCTTCGGCTGCATCATTCGCCTGTAGCTTGCTGATCATCTCATCTTGATGTTTTAAATACAGATCAAGGCTGCCACTAAATTCTTGATAGAGCTCCTGCTCACCTGGCAGGCTAATTAAAGGCTCATAGTTTTTTTGATCCGTTTTAATACTCTGGCGGATTTGCCTTAATGTATCGAGTCCTTTGTTAAGTTCAGCAGTCGAATTTGCTAATAATAGGCGAAATGTAAACACCCTAGCGCGCATCACATTGAGGTTGATGCTCGACAGACTGACTAGCGTAGGTAGGGTATTATCTTCAATTTCTTCTGCAGTGGATCGCATGGATGACATTGTCTGTAATGACATGATTCCTTGAAGTAGCAACACAAGAGCAAGTAATCCAAACGCAGCAATTAATCGTGAGCCAATCTTAAATTGTCGTAACCACATAAGTTAATCGTCCCTGTATTTAAAAGAGTTCCGTTTAAGGCTGTTCTTAATATTTTCTAGCGAATATTTCGAACTAAGTGTCATGGCGCTTAGTCAGAATCATGAGTCTTTAGTTGATTGCATAAACTATAGATTATATTTTTGAGCTTTTATGTTGCAGGTTATAAATTTGATCGATTTAAACCTATAGGCTGTAAATTAGAATAATTGAAACTAAGTTACACCGTACCTTAAAACTCAAGGTTAGCAACAGCTAGAAGCAAATTGAACGTAATGAGTCATTTGGTTGTGTGGATTGAATCGATTATGGTAGATGGATTTCCTACTTTATGTATTTGATTTTTAACTATTATAATGTTTTTTCTGTACTAGTTTGTCTATGATTGCAGATTTTCAATTTAGGTACTTATTCATCTTTCTAGGCTTGTATCTGCAAATAGCGTATTTGACTTGTTATATTCTGAATGCATGAATTATCTTGTCACTAATTGTTCCTCGAATTTTTATCGTGATGACTAACTTCTCGCTTATCAATATTAGGCTTTTGGTCTAACTCAACAGAGCGATAAATCGCTAATGTTTTACGGTCATTCACTTCGACTCATTGCTATTAATCGACTGTAGGTGCGGCGGAATTCAAAACTGAGTGCGCCACCTTGATAGAGTTCACTCAGTGGCACGTCGCAGCTGAGATATAAGCTGACATTTTGATCGTATAACTCATCAATCAAGCTAATAAAGCGCCGTGCTGGGTCGTCGTTGGCCGCATAGGAGAGTTTGCGCTCGCCCGTGGCTGCGGCTTGGTTATCACCTGTACCGTCTTCTGTGCCGCGGGCACGGATCCAGCCTTTTATTTCGCCGCCTAATTTGGGAACGCCGCTTACCATTAAGATCTTAAATCGACTGGCTATTTCGATATAATCGAGCTGGGATCTCGGGCCGTCACATAGGGCATAAAAGTCGAACCAAGCGACTGAGTTGCCTGTTGGCGCTATAGCGGCGCGGATCACTGGAATTTCACGGTTGCAGATGGTGAGGCTAGCATTACTCATTCTGCTATCACTAATGCCAATAGCGCTCATACTGAGTGTATTTGGCGTTAACCCATTCACTAGCTTGTCAAAAATCCGCTCAAAATCGAGTGTTCCGGTAATGCCGATATTGCGGGAAATCGAGGCGTTAACTTCAGCGCTATCAATGCCAATCTCGTTGTTTAATGAAGCATTGATGGCGTGCATTCTATGGTCTTGGTTGCCATTGAGATGCAGCATTTGAGTGTGTGTTTGCAGCAGTTGGATGCAAGGTAAAAATCTGTGTCTAGCTAGGCCGTTCTCATATAAGCGCTCAATAGGAATATTTGAGGTGGCGACCAGCACCACACCTTGTTTGAATAGGCATTCAAAGAGCCCAGCGAGTATCATGGCATCGCCAATGTCCGAGACAAAAAACTCATCGAAACACAGCACCTTGCACTCTTTTGCGAGATTTTTAGCTATGAGAGTTAACGGATCTCGTTTACCCGAATGTTCGCGTAATGCTTGGTGAATCCGTGCCATAAATCGGTGAAAATGCAGTCTTAACTTGCCTTCACTCGGCAAACAATCGAAAAACAAATCCATCAGAAACGTTTTGCCCCGACCTACATCGCCCCACAGATACAGACCTTTGATTGCTTGTTTGTTGATAAGGGAAAACTGTGCTGAATGTGGCTGTAGCATCAACTGCTTAAATAGCACATCGAACGCCAACACCGCCTGTTGCTGCGCGAGATCGTCAATGAGATCTATGCTCACCTTGGCGCGATACGCTTCAAGTGGTGTCACGATTGGGGTTATCGATTGCGAGCTAGCGGAGTTTGAATGTGCCATGTCGGGGTCTCGTTGGCGGTTTGTTTTCGGTGTTTGCTGCTAGTGTGTTCTTTAGCTTTGTTTTAGTGCGATATCAACACTCACCTTTTTGAGGCATCCTGTTACTCATATTCAGGTACTCGGGAGCCATATGGCAAGATGCTCAGGGTAACATAGTCGCTGGCGTGACTTAAGTCCCGCTCTGTGGCTTAGGTTAAATACTAAGCGAAACCAGTGCTTTATTCTCGAGGACTTTTACCATAACATCTTTGTCACAAAAATAATGATATGGAATGAACCCTATGGCGAGTAAGGGCAATGGCATTACGGTTATCAGTGCACAAACCTTGATTGAGGGCGACATTCAGTTAGAGAGCGCGGCATTCATTGCGGGTAAATTGCAGGGCAAGATTAGATCAGCAGGACAAATTAAGATCGAACTTGGCGGCGAGATCTCTGGTGAAGTCAGTTGTCATGAGCTGCGTGTTTGCGGCGTATTTCGCGGAAGAGTCTGTTGTAATAAGTTGATTATTACCAGTTCTGGTGTGGTTGACGGTGAAGTCGCCAGTCATCAGATGGAGATTTACGAAGGTGGGCAGTTTATTGGTCAGCGCATTAAAGGTCCTGAACTCGATGCCTTGCCGGACATGCTACAAGCACTCGCGCCAATAGCTCAACGCTCGGATGCGCATTTATATGCCAGTGAAAGCACTTTACTAAGAGGTGAGCATCTGGCGATTCGCCCTTGGCTGTATGTTGCAGTGGCAACTGTCGTCATAGCATTAGGTTTTAGTTTTGGACCCGAGCAATTGCGTGAGTGGTTACCGAATCTTAGTAACAGCACGTTGAAAACTGAGGTGTCTCCGGCAATCGAGGGGCTTAAGGCAGTAAATGGTATGTCTCCTGATCAACCTGCTACGCCAAATAGCGCGAATGCCGACAATATGGCGGTATTTCCGGCAGATGATCCTGATCTGCAGATCATGCAGCAGGATTCGGCGATGGAAGATTTGCAACAAATGGAACAAGGCCATGAACAGATGACGCAGGGTGATAATGGCGCACCGCCTGCCAGCGACAGTGCGACCAATAAGCTCTAATCTGTCGATCGCGCATTTGAATCTTTTAGAAGGATTATTTGGCTTTAGTTGTCAGTTAGGCCAACCTTAACCCTTTCAAACTGCCACTCTGGTAGCTTGGTTTTTAAGTCAGGAAGAATTCGATCAACATCGCCCCGCAAGATAATCAATGGTTCACCGCTAAACGCCCCGTTGGCTAACTGCTGCAGCCTTTCGGGCGTTAGAGCTTGCAACTCTGCATTCAGCTTTTGCACATCAATTCGAGTTGATCCTGTCGCGACTTGGTGGATATATTGGTTTTCACGTTGAATGCTGTTGTCTTGGCTGAGCAAATCTTCACCGATCAAATAGGTTTTAAGTGCATCGATTTCACCTTGGCTAGCACCTTGCGTCTTAACTAGCGCGAGGTGATCGAGTATGCCCACCACAAACGCGCTCGTATGTTCTATGGCTGTACTGCCGTAAAACTTGATGCTGCTGGACAGCGGTGCATTGGCACACTGGCCGTAGATGCCATAGGTGAGGCCGCGTTTTTCCCGTAAATCATAGTAGAGTCTGCCCGAAAAACTGCGGCCCATGAGTGCGGATAAACTGCGACAGCTTAAGGCGACTTCCTGTGGGTTCAGTTGCTGCTGAGTTGATGCATCACTTAGGACATGATCTATGGCATAACCTAGGCGGACTTGGGTTTGCACGCTGCCCGGCGCATCAATAAGGTAAATCCGCTTGATTTGCTGAGGCTTTACTGTCTCTGGTTTATCCGCTTTCGGCACTGAATTAGGCAATAATGGCCACAGTTTAAGGCTAGCTTGAAGGTCAAATTTAGCGTTATTTGCCAAAGGGTTGGGTAGGGAAAGATGCCACTGTGCTTGTGTTACCGCCTGCTGTTGGATTTGTTGTAGTTGCCTTAGGCTGAGTGAATCGAACAATGCATTATTATTGATCACTCTATTGTAGGGATGTTCAGGGCCGAGCAGTTTATCGCGCCACACTTTATCTATCTCGGCGCCACTAAAGGCGTTTAAGTGTTTATTGAGCTTGAGTTGACGGCGAATATTGTCGACATCGGCGGGGGCGGTTGTCGCATCAACAAAGGCATCTGGCTGCCAAAATTGCAGTAGTAAGCCGTAGATATGGTTAACATCGTCGGGGCAAGTGAGGCTTAAATTAATGCTGTGCAAGCTGACACGCATATTGAAAGTCTCAAGACAGGGATCTGCGCGGCTAATGGCAAGTGCGCGGGCCTTTTCTTGAAAGGCAATCTGTAAAATATCAGGATTATTGAAGGGAACTTGCGGGCTCACTGCCGCTAAACTGACCCTGTTGCTCACACTGCTATTAATTTGAAGTGAGGCAAGGCGATGTAACTGATAGGGTAAATCCAATTCGGTATGGACTTCATCGGTAAAAATTTCATCCGTTACGGGGATAATGACGCTGCTTTTGGGTAAATGACTGTTCAAAGAGCTAGGCAAAGAATGGGCTAAAGAGTTTGGCGTTTCAAAATGGGCCAAACTCGGCGGTTCGCTCGGCGTGAAGACGATCTGCGTCTGCTGGCAGGCGTTTAGTGATAAAGCCAGAGCGCAGAACATTAAGCCTTGTAGCTGCTTTGACATTGTCTGAGTCGTCATAATACCGCATCCTCTAAACTGTCACTCATATCGTTAGGCAGCCATTCCAGTAGCGTTTTACCCCAGCGAATATACCAAGGTGGCAGTAGGTCGACTCGGACATAATCTTGGTTGAAATACCGTTTTGCGACGCTTTGGATATCGTCGGCCGTGACTGCGTTGATCCGTTGCCATTGCGCGGTAAAGGGATGGTCTTTATCTTGAGCCGACGTTGCGGAAAGCTTGGTAGCTAAGGCCTGGGTGTCATCCAGTTGTTGTAATTGATTGTTTAACCACACTTGTTTAAGTGTGCAAAGACTTGCTTCATCCAGAGCATCTTGCTGCGTTTGTGCCACAAGTCCCAATACTTTTTGCACTAAGGCATCGAGTGAGGTCCGTGCCCGTGGGACCAAGACGATATTCGCTATGCCGTGATTTTCTAACTTAAAGGGCAGGGAGTAGCTGAGCATTTGTTCGGGATTATGCAGACTGAGTTTAGCGAGTGCACTGGCGGTGTTTTGAAATAAATAGCCTTCTAGCAGCCGAATTGCCGCCGCATCGGGGTGATCTTTACCTACGGTATGCCAAGCAAGCAGTAATCCAGGCCAAGGTCCGCGCTCATCAACTAACTCAGCATGTACTTGTTTAGGCTGGATTGTTAACTCAGAAAATTCAGGTTCAGCAATTGTTGGCCTATACCAAGTCGCAAAATTTTGCTCAATCCATTGTCGGGTTTGTGGGCTCAGTTTGCCGACAAGGGAAAGCTGCATCGCATCGGGACGATAATAAGCACGGTGAAAGGCAGTTAGGTTTTCTTGCGTGGCTTGCAAGATATCTTCGCGACTGCCAATAATACCGTGACCGTAGGGAGTGCCTTTTACTTGCTCGAGTAAAAACGCCATCGCGCTACGGATATAGGGCTGATTATCTATGGTTTGTGCCATTTCCTGCAGTACGGTTTCCTGCTGATTTTTAACCGTAGTGGCGTTAAGGCTAGGGCGGATAAAGCGATCGGCTTCGAGATATAAGCCCAATTCTAATGCTTGGTTTGGCAGCGTCACATAGTAGTTGGTGTAGTCAAAATGCGTGCTGGCATTAAAACGTGCACCTAAAGCACTGAACTGCTGAGCATAGGTATCGCCGGGGGCATTTTCACTCCCTTTAAACAACATGTGCTCAAACAGATGGGCGTAACCGCTCTGACCTTGGGCTTCGTTGCGGGCGCCTAAATTAAATTGGCTGGCGACTGTGACTGTTTGTTTATCTGCCATGGGCAGTAATCGCACTGTTAGGCCATTTTGTAGCGTATAGGTCTCTATATTCGCTTCGAGCGCATATAAGGCTTGTGCATCTTGCTCGGCGCGACATTGGGCCTGTAGCGTATGACTGAAAACACTGGCCGAAAGGGCGATAAAAAAGGTGATTTGAGTGTTCATAAGTGCGTCCTGCCGAGCTTATTTTTTAATTTGTTAAATGCCTTACTCAAGCTGGATACCATTAACGACAGGCAATTGATACATTTGCAGCTATCGATACAGATTGCACCACTGTCGACGACTGCTCGGATTTCATCGAAATCAGTTGAATAGCATTCAGTTTTTGAAAAGAACTGCTATGATGGCACAGTTCTTTTTCTGGCATAAGTACAAGATATGGTAAGCAGATCTCCGTTCGAATCCTTTCAGTGGAAAAGCGATATTTTTAACTGTGAAAGCACTGATATTGATAATTTCTATCTGCTGCTTGAGCAGGAAATGACCCGTTTGGGCATGGTTGAGAAAACATTGGGTGAAGTAGGTAAATACGATGTTAGCTTGTATCAGTCGCCGGCCGCTAAGTCAGGCTTACCTTCTTTATTGATCAGCACAGGATTTCATGGCGAAGAATCTGCAGGCCCATGGGGTTTGTTGCATTTTTTGAGTGAAGCTTCAGCAGACCTATTTGAACGGGTGAACTTGAGTTTATTGCCCCTCGTCAATCCTACTGGATTCAGCCGTGGTCATAGATTTAATAAATACGGCGAAAACCCAAATCGTGGTTTTGTATTTGAGAACGGTAAACCTAAAGCGAATGAACATACATCGGTTGAAGGTAAGCTATTGTTAGAGCATGCACAGTTACTGCTTGCTGCGAGTCGAGACGGTATTTTAACTTGCCATGAAGATGTCTTGAGTCGTGAAGCCTATGTGTATTCTTTTGAGCCAAGCCAAGTGCCTGGACGTTTTAGTCTCGATCTGCGAGATACTTTAGGTGGTTATTTCCCGATTGCGGTAGACGGTGAGATTGATGGGTGTCCTGTTAAGGATGGTTTGATCTTCAATCATTTTGATACGTCTTTTGAAGCTTGTTTAGTACGAAGTGGTGCTCGTGTCGGTGCTTGTACTGAAACGCCTGCGTTGCAAAACTTCGATCAACGCGTATTAGCAAACAGTGCTGCTATGACTCACTTCTTGGCCCTGTGTGCACCTTTATGTGATTGATATGTTAGTCTATTACGTTAGTGAGTAGCCTGACATGACAAAAAATACCCGCAGATTGCGGGTATTTTTTTAGGTGGTATTCGCCAGTGAATTATTGATTAATTCGCATTGGCACACCAGTACGTTCATCGAGTAGCTTCTTGATCACAGAAGAATCAGTGTCAGCTTTAGCGATAAACTTAGCGATCTCTTTTGGCAGTGATATCGCAACGGGCTCATTTGATTCAAACTCCGCCACAGTGCGAGACAATGGTTGATGCACGGCTAAGTAGCGTTTACCGTCTGGCTCTTCGGTTGCTTTAATCGGCTGGTTCACAAATTGTACCCGGGTTCCCACTGGTACAGTCTTGAATAGATGCTCGATATCTTCATGGCGTAAACGCACACAACCTTGACTGACACGCAAACCGATACCGAAACTCGCGTTAGTACCGTGAATCGCATACAAGTTGCCGATATACAGCGCATACAGTCCCATAGGGTTATCTGGACCGGCTGGCCATACCGCTGGCAGGATTTCACCTTTAGCAGCATATTCTTTACGAATGCGCGGTGTGGGTGTCCAAGTTGGGTTCGCACGCTTGCGTTGTACAGTGGTCACCCAGTTTTCTGGTGTGTCTTTACCGATTTGGCCAATACCAATAGGCAACACTTCAACAGTCTTTTTGCCTTTTGGATAGTAATACAACCGCATTTCAGCCACGTTGATCACTATGCCTTCACGGGGAGCGTTTGGCAGGATCAATTGCAATGGAATGATCAGTTGGCTACCTGGTTTTGGCAGAAATGGATCCACACCTGGGTTAGCTTCGAGTAAGTTACTGAGACCAAGTTGGTATTTGGCTGCGATATCTTCGAGAGTGTGTTTACCCTCTGGAACCGTATAATACTGGTTCTCGCCAATTAGCCTGCTTTGGGCGGCTGGTAAAGGATATTCCGTTGCTAAAGCGGACAGACTAGGGAAAACCAAAGTCAATAATAAAGCTGTGGTGCGAAGCATACTCATAAGCGGATACTACGATTCCTGTTAATAAAAAAGCGTGTTTAACGCAGCTTTCTCTCTTAAAACGAGAGCGGCAATTTGACGAGCAAAATGCACTGGCGCGCGAAGCTCGCATCCTTCCTTATTTTGGACATTATTTCAACTGAAATATGATCAGTACGGCGTATTTATCGCTTAATTTTTTGTTTTAACGGTTTTCCTTGGCGGCGTCAATTGCCAGTATTTAGTCTTGTCGTTAAAACCTGCTGTACTCAATTGTCTTGTGCATGCCTTCCTGCTTGATGAAAAATATTTGCAGTGTTAACCAATCTAAAACGTGTCTGTTTGAATGGCGAGCATGTATGGCGTTACTGGAACTGAATTGATTTGTTTTGGGAAAACAGTGTGTGGTCCTTTTCTGACAAGGCTATTGCTCATCGGATAAAGTGAGTTTAAATCATCTCATTGGCAAATAAATGGAGTTAAAACAATTAGCTTAAGAATAATGTTCAAATATTCACCTTTTATACGACATTATTTTATCTGGCACTAAATTGGCTATGATACCGTTAGTTTATGCAGGTTTGTGAGCTGAGTTTTGCTTGAATGATTTGAGTTTACGTTCAGTTTGTTATTTTTAACTATTTGATATTTATTTGTTTTAATGCTTATTAAGTCGTGTGGTGATGTTCTGCTATCCTTTAGGTTTTACGTTCGCCTTTATCTAAAGGTTAATAGAAAGTTGGTTTTATGACATTTTTTATGTAGATGATTGAAATTTAATATTTAACGCTCCAATAATTCGATATTTTTGTGCTAATATAAAATCATAAAATTGTGAGTTGAGTCATTTTTAACCTCGGTGATTTGTCTATCGTTTAACTAAACAACCTGTATTAAGGAGGCGTTTGTGGATGCAGATTCCATCAATAGTTTTTTTCTGATTGGCGCCTTGCTTACAGCAGTGAGTGTTTTACTTAGTCCTATGTCTTCCCGTTTGGGCATCCCTATTTTATTGATTTTCCTCGCTGTGGGTATTTTGGCTGGCGAAGATGGCCTTGGTGGAATCCAGTTTGATGATTATTCAACTTCCTATTTAGTCAGTAACTTAGCCTTAGCGATTATTTTACTCGATGGCGGTATGCGCACCCGCGTTGCCAGTTTTAGGGTGGCGCTATGGCCTGCATTATCGTTGGCGACCTTTGGCGTTGCCATTACGACCAGTATCACCGGCATGATGGCCGCATGGTTGTTCGACTTGCATTGGTTGCAAGGTTTGCTGGTGGGCGCGATTGTGGGCTCGACCGATGCCGCTGCGGTATTTTCCCTGCTTAAAGGGCGTAGCCTTAACGAGCGGGTTGGTGCGACCTTAGAAATTGAGTCCGGCAGTAACGATCCCATGGCGGTATTCTTAACCGTAACCTTGATTGCCATTCTTGCCAATGTCGACAGTGAGTTGTCCTTCAGCTTTATGCTTATTAGCTTTATTAAGCAATTTGGTCTGGGGATCTGTTTAGGTTTAGGCGGCGGCTGGATGCTGTGGAAGCTCGTCAATTTAAGCAAGTTAGCTGATGGTCTGTACTCTATTTTAGTTTTAAGCGGTGGTCTGATTATTTATGCTGCGTCCAACAAACTGGGTGGTAGTGGTATTCTGTCGATTTACTTAGTGGGTCTGTTCCTCGGCAATAAGCCAACCCGTGGCCGTCATGCGATTTTGAACGTACTGGATGGTATGACTTGGGTCAGTCAAATCGGCATGTTCCTCGTATTAGGGTTATTGCTTACCCCTTCAGATTTAGTCGATATCATGATCCCAGGTTTTGCTCTGGCATTCGGAATGATTTTATTTGCTCGCCCTGTCGCCGTATGGATCAGTCTATTGCCATTTAAGAGCTTTAGCAGTCGCGACCGCTGGTTTATTTCTTGGGTGGGGTTACGCGGCGCTGTGCCTATCATCTTAGCAGTATTCCCTATGATGGCTGGCTTACCGGGTGCTCAGTTGTACTTCAACTTAGCCTTCTTCGTTGTATTAGTGTCGTTGCTGGTTCAAGGTGCATCTTTGACCACAGCAGCGCGTTTAGCTAAGGTGGAACTGCCCCCAAAGCCGTTACCCGTTTCGCGCTCGGGAGTTGAAATTTACCCGAGCAGCGAATGGGAAGTGTTTGTCTATCGTTTGAGTGAAAGTAAGTGGTGTATTGGTGAGCCGCTAAAGCGCTTAGCTATGCCAGATGGGACACGGATTGCGGCGGTATTTAGGGATGACACTTTGTTGCATCCATCGGGTAGCACTCGCCTCGAAGCGGGCGATATACTCTGTGTGCTGGGTCAGGAGAAAAGTTTAGAAGCCTTGAGTAACCTCTTTAGCCAAGCGCCAGAAAATAAAGAAGTACAACGATTCTTCGGTGATTTCTTTATTGAAACAGACGTTAAGCTTGCGGATCTCGCGCCTATTTATGGTTTGAGTTTAGATAATCTCGCTGATGATATGACAGTCGCAGACCTTGTGGTATCTCAGCTTGGCGCCAATCCTGTACTTGGGGATCAGTTCCACTGGCAGTCGTTGCATTGGGTGGTGGCGGGGTTGTATGAAGGTAAAGTCACTAACGTAGGTATTCGTTTACCGACTGAGAATGCGCTCTAATCCTATGTGCTAGATGGTCCTTACTATCGAAAGTTACCATAAAAAATGCCAGCTTATTTGCTGGCATTTTTGTATTCAAAGCTAATTGAGCTTATTGATATAAAGATTTGTCCGTTGGATCGGGACGGGTCTTAAAGCGGCGATGTAACCACATATATTGGGCGCGGTTTTTATCTATGATGGATTCGATAATCTTGTTACCGCGAATCGCGTCGGCTAATTCATCTTCGCCGGGGAAATTATTCAGCGGTGGCATCACTTCAATTCGATAGCCTTTATCATCTGTAGTACGTTCCACAAAAAAAGGCAGGACTTTAGCTTTGCCGAGTTTAGCTAACGTGGTGGCACCGGTAATCGTTGCCGCATCTGGCATGGCATAAAATGGGATAAATACCGCGCTTGATCGGCCAAAGTCTTGATCGGCCGTGTACCAAATCACATCGGGATTGCGTAGGCAGCGTATCATTTGGCGCAAGTCGCGTTTAGAAACGAGACCTTTATTCGAGCGTAAACGGCCTTTGACCTGCAGGTATTCCATCACAGGATTATTGTGTGGGCGATAAACCCCCACGCCGGGTTGGAATTGGCCGAAGATACGTGCGCCCATTTCCAGCGGTAAACAATGCACGGCAAAGAGGATCACGCCGTGGCCAGCATTTAACGTGTTTTGTACGTGTTCTTCGCCTTTGATACTCATGTGCTGCTGCACTTTTTCATCGGGCCACCACCATGCATTGATGGTATCGAAAATGGCTTTGCCCGTTTCTTCAAAGTTACGCGTGAGTAAATCTTCTCGCTGTGCTTCCGTCATTTCAGGGAAACAGAGGGTCAAGTTACGGCGCGCTGTGTGGGTGCGGCCAGCTGCGAATTTCATTACTAAGCGACCGAATCCCTTCCCCAGCGTCATCTGCCAAGGAAGCGGTAGAAGCTGAGTTAAACGCATCAAAAATACGCCAAACCACATGGGCCAATGCTTAGGATGATATAAAGAAGATGAAAACTCGGCTTTCTCGACCACAAAAATACTCACTACTTTTGAAAATTACTGCTCATTCTAACTCAATTTTTGCTGAAAATTAGGTACAATCACGGTTTAATTTCTGCATAAAGATAAGAGCACTATGAAGGTTTCTCTGCCAGCATTTGAAAAAGCCAGAGTGTTAGTCGTCGGCGATGTGATGTTAGACCGCTATTGGGTTGGCCCTACGGGACGTATCTCCCCTGAAGCCCCCGTACCTGTGGTGAAGATTAATCAAGTCGAAGACAGACCCGGCGGCGCGGCCAACGTGGCGCTCAATATCGCGACCTTAGGGGGGCAAGTCCAACTTGCCGGGCTCGTCGGCCAAGATGATACTGCCCATGCCCTAACGCTCGGTGTGCAAACTTTAGGGGTTGAACCCCAATGGTTAAGTATTACTGATAAACCAACCATCACTAAGCTGCGGGTGTTATCACGTAATCAGCAGCTTATCCGCCTCGATTTCGAAGAAGCCTTCGACAAGGCCGATAGCGTGCGTTTATTGAAACAATCCGAGGCCTTACTCGATTCTGTCGATGTCGTGGTGTTATCTGACTATGCAAAGGGCGCTATCGATCAGCCACGTGATTTTATTGCCTTAGCGCGTTCGAAAGGTGTGATGGTATTAGTCGATCCTAAGGGCAGTGACTTTGGTCGTTATCATGGCGCGTCACTCATTACCCCAAATATGAGCGAGTTTGAAGCTGTTGTTGGCACTGTGACCTCTGAAGCCGACCTGTTGGAAAAAGCCCGTGGTTTACTCAAGCAACATCATTTTGATGCCATTTTAGTCACCCGCTCTGAAAAGGGCATGACCTTAGTGACCGCTAATGCGCCTGAGTTGCACATTCCTACCGTTGCCCGTGAAGTCTATGATGTGACGGGTGCTGGCGATACTGTGATTTCAGCCTTAGCAACCTCATTAGCCGCGGGCGCCGATTTACCGCAAGCTTGTGCGATTGCGAACACCGCCGCAGGCGTTGTGGTCGGTAAACTTGGCACTTCTACCGTGAGCCGCATTGAGCTTATTGAAGCTTTAGCTTTGCACCATGGAGAATCGGGTTTTGGGGTGGTGAGTGAAGATCAACTGGCCTACGCCTTAGAGCAAGCCAAACTACGCGGTGAACGTGTGGTGATGACTAATGGTTGCTTTGATATTTTACATGCGGGCCACGTGAGCTATCTTAAACAGGCGAAAGCTTTGGGCGATCGTTTGATCGTCGCGGTAAACGATGATGCCTCGGTTAAACGCCTCAAGGGTGAAGGCCGTCCAGTTAATCAGGTTGATCGTCGTATGGCTGTGCTCGCTGGCTTAGCTTCTGTCGATTGGGTTGTGCCTTTTAGTGAAGATACGCCGCAGCGCATCATTACTCGATTGCTGCCAAATCTGCTGGTCAAAGGTGGTGATTATAAGCTTGAGGATATTGCTGGTGGCGCTGAAGTGATTGCCGCAGGTGGTCAAGTGCAAGTGCTGGGCTTTGAGGATGGTATTTCAACCACGGCGATTATACAAAATATCATGGCGAATCAGTGAGCTTAGTCGCTCTGGCATTCGCATCTAGCCTGACTTGGACGCCCATTGCCGATAAGCAGGCTTTGATTTGCCCTTTACCAGAGCTTGGCACTTGCTTGGCATTATTGCCAGAGCAAGTGTTGGTGCAGCTTCCTGCAACACTCGAACAATTTAGGCTTGATTTAGGCCGCAGAAGTGCCATGGTCATGCCCGTCGATGACAATAAAATTGCGGGCCTAGTCTTAGTGAATGAGCAGCGGACACCGCAAGTACAGTTAGCCAGTGTCGATATGGTGACCTACCAATTACCTTTGCTTGAACAGCCGCAATTAACCCTATGGCATGAGCTCGGTCATTTGGAGAACCTTGCTCTGCAAGGCTCTGTGTTACCTACTCACTTGAGTGCATATCAACATGAATGGCTAGCTGACATTTATTTAGTTTGGCGTATCGCACGGGAAAAAGGTGATTTTGCCTTGGCGTGGCAGCAATACCACAGACGCAACCTTGACGCATTAACAAGCTCGCAATATTTGTCTCATTGGAGTTCGCCAATGTTGATACAAGTGTTGCATCGATACAATGTTGCTCAAGTGGCTAAATTTGCCGAGTATCGGGACTTTTTAACGAATTTTTACCCTAAAGCCGAGCAATTAGAGCCGAGATTATTAGGTGAGTATTCGAGCTTGATGCAACGCACTTTTGGCGCGAGTGTATTGCAACCCCTTCCTGAATATCTATTTTGGCGAAAAGCTGATCTTGGACACTATCTCCAACCGACGTTCGTTTTACTCATGGGCGAAGAAAAAGCACATAACTGGTTGGTACAAAATTCAATGTTATGAATGTGTTAATTGAATCGGTGGTGAAGCCTGTTTTAAACTGAACCCTAGCTGAACAAAAGTGAAATACGCTGGTTACGGCCCAGTGAACAGCAGTAATCCCTGAGCGGCTTTGGTAAGCTTTCCCCCTAAAAATAAGAGGGGAGACATTACTATGGCTAAGCGCTCGCGAGTACAAACTGAGCAAACCATAAATCAAATTATGGATGAAGCGTTAAGACAAATTTTGACTATCGGCTTTGAGACTATGTCTTATACTACGTTATCTGAAGCAACGGGTATTAGTCGCACAGGTATTAGTCACCATTTTCCACGCAAAAGCGATTTTCTTGTTCGTTTAGATAGTCGTATCGGCAATCTATTTGTTGCTGCGCTGAATTTTTCTAGCCAAGAGGCATTGGAAACATCCTGGATGCAGGCAATGCAGGAAGAACATTACCGCGCAGTATTGAGACTATTCTTTAGTCTTTGTGGTGGTGCGAATAATGAAATTACCCTCTTTAGAGCGGTGAGTACAGCGCGTCAGCAAGCGATTGCTGAGTTAGGCTTAGCAGGCGATCGCACGATCAACCACCTATTAGGCCGTACAGCTGTGATGTTGCTATCCAATTTTGATGTGGCAAAAGCAGCATAATAGACTGACCAATGAATATAAAAATGGAGCCAGATGGCTCCTTTTTTGTGGGTAAAAATCGTGATTTGTACTGAGGTAAGTCATACCCCAATAGTGTAGGATGACCACTTAACAATGATTTAAGTTAGTGATATTGCCTTGTACTCTTGATTTGACAGGATAAAACATATGGACATGACACCCATCTCTAATGAGGCAGATATGCCTAAACGCACCATTAAGCTTGATAACACTGAGCTTATCAAAACCAGTTTTTGGGTGAGTCAGATTTTTATAATCATTGCGACTGTTGTTGGCGTGTATTTAGCCGCGCAAGAAGGGTTGTCACAGGCAATTAAATTTGATGCCCTGAGCAATATGCAGAATAACTATCATCTGCGTCATGCCCTATATGACGAAGTGAGTGACAATGTTGAAATCTTGAGTCATTACGCTGACACAGTTGAGACTGTGAGTAGTAATAGTTTAGTGAAAATGCATCCACAGATGGGATTATTTGTCTGGGATAACATGCGCTATTCTGCCAATGCGCTAGAAACACCGAGTGATATTTTGTCTGATATTCGTCGTTTGTATTTAGAGTCTGAGAAGATCATTAGTAATATTGAAACCCGTCACTATAGCGTTTCTTACGGTAAGGATCAGTTGCAAAATGTATTGAGTAAAATCAAAGAAGATACTTTGCCAAAACTCAAAACGAATTATGAAACCCTGTCAAAAGAGCTTAAAGATAACGATATTGCCGTCGACTAACGTATCTTGGCTTAACTCCCACCAAACATCAGGGGCCATTCTTATCCCTGATGTTTGAATCCATTGATGAATTCAGTGTTGCTGACAACACTTCTACATGGTCTGCTTTAGTCCCCCCCATTATTTATGGCACTTAAGCTAATGATGAATTTACCCAGCTTTTATTCGTCTGCATTTGTCATCAAAACCTTGTTGAGTTAGCTTAATTTCTGTCGATAGGCTTGAGTTAATTTTTGCTGTTGTAGATAGATGCGAATCGCCAAGAAGGTTAATGCAGCAGCAATCACGGCACTGATTGCGTGGTGTAAGACTAAGTGACTTATCAGGAATGTGGGCAAGTCTTCAAAGCTGTCGATAAGGAAAAGCTTAGTGATTAAGCCGATATAGACGAGAAGATGCAGAGCCGCACCAGTGATAAAGAGTCGTTTAAATTTATCAATCAGTTTGATATCTAAATTGATATTAAACCATCGACAAAACAGGTACCCACTCAGGCCGATGGTAATCGATATCCAGCCAAGCCCGAGTAATGAGGTTTTGATTAACACGGCAGACAGGATAAACAGCCCAAGCAACATTTATTATTTCCTTAAACCAGCTTTAGATTTAACTTACTGTTTTAGCTTACATTAAGCATATCAGCATTGTGGGCAGATAAGCCTCACATCATATTGGCGCAGAGACTAGCTTAATAGGCTTAAAAAAATGTGAAAAGAAAGGGAGCCATTGGCTCCCTTCATTTCTTTAGAATAGTGTTTATCGCCTAAACGATTTCTACTCTGTTGATATTAAATCAAACTCAAAGTGCCTTTAAAATGGCTTCAACACTGGCCTTAGCATCCCCAAACAGCATTTGGGTATTTTCTTTGAAGAACAGTGGGTTTTGCACGCCGGCATAACCTGTGTTCATCGAACGTTTAAAGCCAATCACGTTTTGTGCTTTCCACACTTCCAGCACTGGCATACCTGCGATTGGACTGCCTGGATCTTCCATTGCCGCGGGGTTAACCGTGTCGTTGGCGCCGATAACGAGCACGACATCTGTGTCTTTAAAGTCTTCGTTGATTTCGTCCATTTCGAGCACGATATCGTAGGGGACTTTCGCTTCAGCGAGCAGTACGTTCATATGGCCTGGTAATCGACCAGCAACTGGATGGATACCAAAACGCACTTTCACGCCGCGATCACGTAGTTTTTGAGTGATTTCCGCAACAGGATATTGCGCCTGCGCCACTGCCATACCGTAACCCGGAGTGATGATGACTGAAGTGGCATTTTTCAGCATATCCGCCACATCTTCGGCGTTGGTTTCACGGTATTCACCCATTTCTTCATCGGCAGTCGAGGCCACACCATCTGTGCCAAAGCCGCCCGCGATAACTGAAATAAATGAGCGATTCATGGCCTTACACATGATGTAAGACAGAATCGCACCCGATGAACCCACTAACGCGCCGACCACAATCAAGAGGTCGTTCGACAACATAAAGCCTGCCGCTGCCGCTGCCCAACCTGAGTAGGAGTTCAGCATAGACACAACCACTGGCATATCCGCGCCGCCAATGGATGCCACTAAATGCCAGCCAAAGGCGAAGGCAATCAAGGTCATCAACAGCAGTGCTGGCATAGTGCCGCCTGTCTGTACGAAGTATACCAACAGGGCTAAAGACACTAGCACTGCGACTAGGTTTAGCTTGTGGCGATGTGGCAGCATCAGAGGTTTAGATGAAATCAGTCCGCGTAACTTACAAAAGGCAACGATAGAACCCGTAAAGGTCACCGCACCGATGAAGATCCCGAGGAAGACTTCGACCAAGTGAATGTTAAGCATAGCGCCAGTGAGGTGCTCTTTGCTGGCGGTCTTCACCGCTTCACTTAGCGCATCTTGTACTGCGGCGAGGGTCGTATTGATATCACCACCGACTGCCACCACGACTTGTGATACTTCCTGTGGGTGTAAGTCGATAAAGCTGTTGAAACCCACTAATACCGCGGCCATACCCACAAAGCTGTGCAATATAGCAACCAGTTCAGGCATTTCAGTCATTTCGACTTTTAGTGCTAAACGGATACCAATCGCGCCGCCAATCACCATAGCGATTAAGATCCACGCAATTCCGTTAGTATCGGGGTTGAAAATGGTAGCCAGTAGGGCGATTGCCATACCTAAGATACCGAATAAATTGCCGTGTTTTGCCGTCTCTTGCTTCGACAGTCCCGCGAGACTGAAGATGAAGAGAATGGCGGCAATAATGTAAGCTGCTGTTACCAGTCCTTGAGACACGTTAAACCCCCTTAATCCTTACGGAACATCTTCAGCATGCGCTGAGTGACGGTAAAGCCACCGAAGATGTTAATACTGGCGATCAGCACGGCGATAAACGCCAGTACAGTGACCAAAGTTGAACCCTGACCGATTTGCAGTAGGGCGCCGACCACGATAATGCCAGAAATCGCGTTAGTGACTGACATTAGAGGCGTATGCAGTGAGTGGGATACGTTCCATACCACGTAATAGCCAACAACGCAGGACAGCAAGAATACTGTGAAATGCGACAGGAACTCTGGTGGTGCTACCGATGCCACGGCAGCAAATCCAGCAACGCCTAAGGCGGCGAGCACGTATTTGAGCTTAGATGGTGCCTTCGGAGTGGTATTTTTCGGCTCGATTTTCTCCGCTGGTTTTGCTGGCGCCGCAGAAACAGAAATCGGTGGTGGCGGGAAGGTCACTTCACCTTCTTTAATCACTGTCATATTGCGCATGACTACATCATCAAAGTTGATGCTGGCTGTGCCGTCCTTTTCTTTACACATTAACTTCATCAGGTTGACTAAGTTAGTGCCGTAAAGCTGTGAGGATTGCGCCGGTAGACGACCGGGAAGGTCGGTATAACCAATCACTTTTACGCCGTTAGGAGTAACAAACAGCTCACCCGATTGCGTGTATTCGCAGTTACCACCCGTCGCAGCGGCTAAATCGACGATCACTGAGCCGCTCTTCATGCTATCAACCATGGCTTTGGTGATGAGCTTAGGCGCTGGACGACCAGGGATTAGCGCTGTGGTGATGATGATATCGACTTCTTTGGCTTGTTCGGCAAACAGTGCCATTTCGGCGGCAATAAATTCATCCGACATGGTTTTAGCATAACCGTCCGATGAACCACCTTCCTCGTTACCAAAATCCAGTTTAAGGAATTGGCCGCCCATAGATTCGATTTGCTCGGCCACTTCTAAGCGGGTATCGAAGGCGCGCACTATGGCGCCAAGCGATCCAGCTGTACCAATGGCGGCAAGGCCAGCTACACCAGCACCAATGACTAACACTTTGGCGGGCGGTACTTTACCTGCAGCGGTAATTTGGCCAGTAAAGAAACGGCCAAATTGATGTGCGGCTTCAACAACGGCGCGATATCCACCAATGTTTGCCATAGAGGAGAGGGCATCAAGTGACTGGGCGCGGGAGATGCGTGGCACCATGTCCATTGCCATCACGTTGATCTTACGTTTAGATAACTTCGCAACCAGCTCAGGGTTTTGTGCGGGCCAAATAAAGCTGACGATAGTCGCCCCGTCTTTGATTTGTTCAATTTCGGCGTCGCTTGGCGCATTGACCTTAAAGATCAGATCGGCTTGCCAAACGTTTGTTGTCACCTTCGCGCCCGCAGCTTCAAAGGCTGCATCATCGAAACTTGACAGTTGACCCGCATTGGCCTCAATAACAACTTCAAAGCCGAGTTTTTTAAGCTGCTCAACGGTGGCTGGGGTCGCGGCGACCCTAGTTTCACCGGCGAGACTTTCTCTCGGTATTCCAATCTGCATGACTACTCCCTGATGGTTTATATAATCGTTCCGCCTGCTGTTCTTCCTTCATCGTACTCAACTGCAAAATCTGTCGTCACCAGCGTTTATTCGGCGGGTGATTCGAGTCAGTTAGGGCATTCAATCCAGGATGGACACTTTTTGTTTTTAAAACAAACTATTCTGTGGGCAACAGAAATTATTGTTCGACAGGCTCATGACCATTGTGGCAATACTTTAGCTTGGCACAAGTGCATATTTCTCAAGCAGGCCGTTTCTGCACTGGTCGGATCAAAAACTTTTAACCAGTGCACACTTTTGTAGCTTAAATTTTGCACTTTGTATATTCCAAAATGGAATTAAAAATCCTATTTTATTCTTTTTTGCTTTTCTTAAACCGCGATAAGCTTGTGGACATTACACTGTCATAGGGCCGTCTCATGTTGTTAAAAGAACTTTCATCGCTGGCTTCGCCATTGTCTCAAGGACAAGTCGAGAAGCTAAAACAACTCACTTCTGAGTTAAGTGCTGTGCAATTGGCCTGGGTGAGTGGCTATCTTGCTGCCACAGCCAATGCGGGCCAATTAGCGCCCGTCGCACAGGCGCAAACGGCTCAAACTGTGACGATTCTCTATGGCAGCCAAACGGGTAATGGCCGTGGTGTCGCCAAAGCGCTCGCCGATAAGGCGCAGGCACAAGGTTATGCGGTCAATCTGGCTTCAATGGGCGAATACAATGTTCGCCAACTGAAACAAGAAACTGTGCTCTTGCTGGTTGTCAGCACCCATGGTGAAGGTGAAGCGCCGGATGACGCGATTGAATTACATAAGTTTTTAGCATCGAAACGTGCGCCTAAGCTAGACAATCTACATTACTCAGTGCTTGCGCTGGGGGATTCAAGCTATGAATTCTTCTGCCAAACCGGTAAAGACTTCGATGCCCGCCTAGCAGCACTCGGTGCTAAATCACTGTTACCTTTAATTGAATGTGATGTGGATTATGAAGCAGCCGCTGGCCAGTGGCACGCCGATGTATTAGAGGCCGTTAAGCCGCTAATCGAAACCTCGTCCGCCAGTGTGGTATCCATCGGCACCGCTAAAGCGATTGGCGAAAGTGAATTTACTAAGCAAAACCCCTATAGCGCCGAAGTGCTTGTAAGCCAGAAAATTACCGGCCGTGGATCAGACAGAGATGTGCGCCATGTTGAAATCGACCTTGGCGACTCAGGCTTAACCTATCAAGCGGGTGATGCCCTTGGTGTGTGGTTTAGTAATAACGAAGTCTTAGTCGATGAAGTCTTAGCGGGTCTGTCATTGGCCGCCGATGAGTTAGTGACCCTAGGCACAGAATCTTTGACCCTTAAGCAGGCTTTGGTCGATAAGAAAGAATTGACTCAGTTATATCCTGGATTAGTCAAAGCCTGGGCCGAATTGAGTGGCAGCGCTGAACTGCTGGCATTGAGCGAAGATAAAGAACAAGTGCGCCACTTTATCCTTAAGCATCAATTTGCCGATTTAGTCACTCAGTATCCGTTATCAAATAACTTAGTAACCTTAAATGCAGCAAAACTGCTTGAGCTACTGCGTCCATTAACGCCAAGACTTTACTCTATCGCCTCAAGCCAAAGTGAAGTGGAAACCGAAGTCCACTTAACTGTGGCCTTAGTGGAAGATGAGCGCCACGGCTCAGCACGTTTTGGCGGCGCGTCACACTTCTTAGCGTCTGCGCAGGAAGGCACACAAGTTAAGGTTTATGTTGAGTCGAACAAGCATTTCCGTTTACCCGAAAATCCAGAAACACCAGTGATCATGGTTGGCCCAGGCACAGGTGTTGCGCCGTTTCGTGCCTTTATGCAGGAGCGCGTAGCCCAAGGGATCCAAGGCGATAGCTGGTTATTCTTCGGCAATCCACACTTTGAGCAGGATTTCTTGTATCAAACTGAGTGGCAACAGTATTTGAAAAATGGCGATTTAAGCCGTATCGACGTGGCGTTCTCCCGCGATCAAGCCCATAAGATTTATGTGCAGCACCGCATTAAAGAGCAAGGCCAAGCCCTGTGGCAATGGTTGCAAAATGGCGCGCATCTTTATATTTGTGGTGATGCTGAACGTATGGCGAAAGATGTTCACCAAGCCTTGATTGAGGTGGCAGTCGAAGTCGGTGGTTTGAATACCGAAGCTGCCGAAGCCTATTTTGAAACCCTGCGCAGCGATAAACGTTACCAAAAAGACGTGTATTAATCTCAACCGTTGCGCAGATAAGAAACGCATAAGAATAGCCAACGCTGCACACGTGATGATCTGTGCAGCCAGCGAACCCAATTTTAAGAGGCAGTTGCCATGAGTGAGCAAAAGTTAGCGTTAAACGAATACCTAAAGACTGACAGCGATTACCTGCGCGGGACTATCAAAGAAGGTTTAGATTCTTCTGTGACTGGCAGTTTCAGTGACGGCGATCAGCAGTTGATCAAATTCCATGGCTTCTATCAGCAGGATGACCGCGATTTACGTAATGAACGTAAAGAGCAAAAACTCGAACCTTTATATAGTTTTATGTTGCGTGCCCGTGTACCCGGCGGTATTTGTTCTCCGCAGCAATGGTTAGGCGTAGATAAAATTGCCTCGACTTTAACTAGCTCGAACAGCATTCGTTTGACGACCCGTCAAACCTTCCAATACCACGGTATTCCTAAGCGTAACTTGAAGACCATTATTCAAGACTTAGATCGCGAAGCGCTGGATTCGATTGCTGCCTGTGGTGACGTTAACCGAAACGTCATGTGTAACCCCAATCCGGTGGAATCTAAACTGCACGAGCAGGCCTATGCGGTGGCGAAACAACTGTCTGATCATCTATTACCCCACACTCGCGCCTACGCCGAAATTTGGTTAGATGAAGAAAAGTTACTCTCAACCGAAGATGAAACCGTCGAACCTGTGTATGGCAAAACTTATCTGCCACGTAAGTTCAAAATGGCGGTTGCAGTTCCTCCCGATAACGATGTTGACGTTTACACTAACGATTTAGGCTTTATTGCTGTTGCCGAAAATGGCGAGCTAGTTGGCTTTAACTTAACGGCGGGTGGCGGCATGGGCTCGACCCATGGCGAAGTAGAAACCTTTCCACGCCTGGCTGACGACTTTGGTTTTATCAAAACTGAAGACGTGATGAAGTTTGCTGAAGCTGTCATGACAGTGCAACGCGACTGGGGCAATCGCTCTAATCGTAAGCGCTCGCGCCTTAAGTACACAATCGTCGACCACGGCTATGAAAAGTTCAAAGCCGAAGTCGAACTGCGTGCAGGAGTAAAATTTGAACCTAAGCGTGATGTCGTGATTGGCGATCGCGGCGACCGTTATGGTTGGGTCGAAGGCGTTGACGGTAAGTGGCATTTAACCCTATTTATCGAAAGCGGCCGCATTAAGGATTTACCGGGCCAGACCCTGCAAACGGGGCTGCGTGAAATCGCTAAGATTCACAAGGGCGATTTCCGTATGACCTCGAATCAAAACATGATCATCGCAGGCGTCGCGGCGGAAGATAAAGCCACCATTGAAGGTTTAGCCCGTAAACATGGTCTGCTGGGCCAAGTGTTGACGCAAACCCGCGGTCACTCGATTGCCTGTGTGGCGTTGCCGACGTGTCCATTAGCGATGGCGGAAGCCGAGCGTTATTTCCCTGAGTTTATCGATCATATCGATGCGCTACAGGCAAAACACGGCATCAGCGAGCAAGCGATTGTGGTGCGGATGACGGGTTGTCCTAACGGCTGTGCCCGTCCTTTTGCCGCTGAAATTGGGCTTGTGGGTAAGGCGCCGGGTCGTTATAACTTGTACTTAGGTGCAAGCTTTGAAGGGACTCGTCTGAACAAGATGCACAGAGAAAATATCCAAGAGGCGGACATTCTCGCCGAATTGGATACCCTGTTTGGCCGCTACGCCGTAGAGCGTGATGCAGGCGAAACCTTTGGTAACTTCACCGTCCGCGTGGGTGTAGTGAAGGCGGTGATTGATGCCGCTAAGGATTTTCATGGCTGATCTTGACCAAAAAACCAGTGATAAAGTGCCGACTGTGGTCAGCGCTGCCGAACTCAAGGCATTATTGAGTGCGCCTAAGGCAGAACAAGCGATAGAGCTTGAGCGCATAAATCAGTTCTTAGCCGGATTGAGCGCGCAAGAGCGAGTGCTATGGGGCTTAACTTATTTGCCCGGTAATCATGCGCTGTCCTCAAGCTTTGGGATCCAAGCCGCTGTAATGCTGCATATGGTGAGCCAGGCACAGGCGAATATTCCGGTTATTCTGACGGATACGGGTTATTTATTTCCTGAGACTTATCAGTTTATCGACGAGCTGACAGAGCGTTTATCACTGAATTTAAAAGTGTACCAAGCAGTGATGACATCGGCATGGCAAGAGGCGCGCTTTGGTCTGTTGTGGGAGCAAGGGGTAAACGGACTAGAGCAATACAACCGGTTAAACAAAGTTGAGCCTATGCAACGCGCTTTAGCCGAGCTTGAGGTCGGCACTTGGTTTGCAGGGCTTAGACGCAGCCAAGCCAGTACCCGTGAGGCGTTGCCGATACTGGCGATTCATGGTACTCGCTTTAAGTTACTGCCGATTATCGAGTGGTCGAATAAAGATGTTCACCTCTATCTGACGCAATTTGACTTGCCGTACCATCCACTTTGGGACCAAGGCTATGTTTCTGTGGGGGATACCCATTCGAGTAAACCACTCGAATTAGGCATGACAGAGGAAGAAACTCGCTTTAATGGCCTACAACGTGAGTGTGGTCTGCACTACGAAATCTAGTCATTTTATTGATTTTAAATATTAAACGCCTCAACTTAGTTTGGGGCGTTTTTTTATCACTTTAAGATAAGTAGGGTGAATTTAATACTCTGGACTGTCGAGGAAGCTAAGTGATGTCATTTAAGCGTCATTTAACTAAGATAGATTGATATTCATAGAGTTAGTTTGCATTCATTTTTAAATGCTAAAAATGTTGTACATTTTTACTCACAGAGTTATGCACATTAGTTAAGCCTGCGCTATATTTTGAAGTTCCCGTAGATGGTTTTGAAGCGTTTTACTGCGTTAATTGACATGATTCATGTCTTTTATGAGGTTAAGTTGTTGTATATCGGTATTTATGGGCTGGGTTTGCTGTGTATCGATATGGCTTAATTGGATGCAGTGAAAGCGTTGAAAACCTGACTCGCACCTGCGAGTATCAAGCAGTTTGATTGACTTGCTAGCTCTCGTTAATCAGTCATCATTACCTCGGTCAGCTGTCGTCAAAGCTGCCGAGGTCAAGTTAAGTCGACCCCAGTTAATCTTCAATAGTGATTTGTTCTTGTTATGGTTATTTCTCAACCTATCTTTGATTATCGAGTAAGATATCCTTGGTGTTTCCTTTACTCTCGTAGCATGATCAGCTTGCAACTCGCGTAAAGCTTTAGAATATTTTCTGTAAGCCTAGGTTGCCCCAAAGAATCCTTGCAATGGGATGGCTTGACTGGATAGATGAGAAACAAGAAATGAGAGTGTGTGGATGAGATGGTATAAATGACGGCCCCTTTATATGCGATGCGAGATCATGTCAGGCGTCCAAGTGTCAATAAGTCGAGTGACCCAGCACCTCAGAGACGAAAGCGTGGTTTTCGTCGTTTATTGTCTTGGTTATTTAAGGGATTAGTTTGGGCATTTATTTGCTCAATTTTATTAGTGATCCTACTACGATTCGTCGATCCTCCTATGTGGACTTGGCGTATCGAGCGTGCCTTATTTCCACCTGCACCTATCGGTGAGATCAGGCATCAATGGCGCGATTTAGCGCAAATTTCTCCCGAATTACAATTGGCTGTGATTGCTGCGGAAGATCAACGTTTTGTTGAGCATACTGGATTCGATTTAGCCGCGATAAGTTCGGCGCTGAAATACAACCAAAAAGGCACCAAAGTCCGTGGGGCAAGTACCTTAAGTCAGCAGGCGGCGAAAAACCTTTTTATGTGGTCGAGTCGCAGTTTCTTTCGTAAGGGATTGGAAGCTTGGTTTACGTTATTGATGGAGTTGACTTGGGATAAGTCGCGTATTCTTGAAGTGTATTTAAATATTGTAGAATTTGGTCCAGGCATTTATGGCGCCGAAGCGGCATCAAAGCATTATTTTGGAAAGTCAGCGGCAAAACTCACCCAATACGAGGCCTCATTACTCGCAGCCATTTTACCCAATCCTTGGCGCTATAAGGTGTCTCCACCGTCATCCTATGTACAGCAGCGCTCAGCTTGGATTCGTAAGCAAATGCGTCAGCTAGGTGACGTCACGCTTAAAAAAGTCCACGAAGCACGATGACGCTCTGGTGAGTTAGTTTGAGTGAGATGAGCTTAATTTGTCATTGGGTTCTTTGCTTAATCGTCGATGACTTTGAGATGTTTTATTACCGAATTGAAATAAGATTGGAGTTATGTTTAATAAACGTTAATTCTAATGCGTTTTTAATGCTGCGAACTCCTATCCTGTTCGCTTCTGTGTCGGTTTAATGTTAAATTATCGGGAAAATTTTATACCTTAGTTTCGCTTAGCCTAAGCATTTTAAACTGGGTTTGTATTGCGTAGGGCTGAGTCGTTGCGTTTTCTGATTTTGCATTATCTGCATAAGGGATATGTAAGAGCGGATAAATATTTAAATACCTAAGGTGAGTTCTTTAGGTATTGTTTTCATAAAATTGAATGTCATTAAATGGAGTTTCTTAAATGAAAAAGATTGTGATTGCCGCGGCAATTATTGCAGCAGGTGCTGGTGGTTATTGGTATATGCAGAATGGCGCGGGTTCTAGTGCCTCTGCTAATCCTTTGCTCGACTATGTACCTGCCGATACGCCGATATTTTCGGGCCAGTTAAAACCCTTCCCGTTAAAAGCGTATTTACAGTCTATTTCTGGAAATTATCAGCAATATCCAAGTAATACGCTTGATGAACTCGGTGTGCAGGATAGCCCTATGGGCAAGTTCTTCGTTAGCATTTATCAGCAGTATATGGATGGGATGAAAGATCCTGCCTTACTGTTAAAAACCTTCGGTTTCCCCGATGAAGTTAAACCTTATATTTATACTTTAGGTGCTTTGCCAGTATTAAAGATTGATGTTAATCAGGCCGAAGCATTTTGGGCTGTATTAGATAAAGCCGAAAAAGACAGTGGTGTAACCCACGAAATGCGTAAAGTGGGTGATGTTGATTATCGCGCTTATGCACTATCGGATGAAAGCTCAGCAGAGAAAGCAGAACTGCTATTTGCCCAGAAAGATGGCATATTAACGATGACTTTCAGCACCTCTATTACCGAGCCTGAGTTATTAGAAATGGCATTTGGTATTAAGAAGGCGCCGCAGTCATTAGCCGCTTCTGGCATATTAGAAGATATTATTAAGACCCATGGTTTTAAAGATGACAGCATTAGCTTTATTAACCATGTGGAAATTGTAAAGGCATTGACCTCTGCAGATAGCAATATGCTAGCTAAGCAACTGACTCAATTTTTTGCTGATGAAAGTGAGGGTGAAGATCCATTAGCTCAAATCAGAACACCAGAATGTCGTACCGAACTGACTGCGATTGCCGCTAACTGGCCGCGTACCGTTGCTGGTTTAACGGCGTTTTCTGTGACTGAAAAAGAAAGCCATATGGCGGCTTCATTTGTTGTCGAAACGAAGAATCAACCTATTCTTGCGGCAATGCAAAAGATGCGTGGTTTTATTCCATCGCATCTGGCGGATATCGACAGCACTATCTTCTCCATGGGAATAGGTCTAGATATCAATGAAATTACCCCTTCATTAACGGCTATTTGGGATGATCTGCAAAAGCCACAACTGACCTGTGCACCATTGGCAGAGTTGCAGGCTGAGTTGAGCCAACAGAGCCCTGCTATGCTAGGCATGTTTACTGGCATGGCTAACGGTGTGAAAGGCATGAGCGTTTCATTGCTCGATTTTAAAATGAGCACACAAGATCAAGAGCCTAAGTTAGAAAGCTTAGATGCTTTAGTCAGCCTTAGCGCCGAAAACCCATCCATGTTGTTCAATATGGTGAAACCTTTCGCCCCTATGCTGGCTGAAGTGCAATTAGCCGATAACGGCGATGCTACTGATTTATCTCCAATATTGATGTTGCCTCCAGAGTTAGGTGTTAAGCCAATGCTGGCGATTAAAGGCCAACATTTAGTGGTGTATAGCGGTGATAAAGGCTTGGCTTTAGCCAACAAATTAGCAGGCGAGAAACTGTCAGCGAATGGTATGTACAGCTTGTCTGCTGATTACGGCAAGATGTTTACGCCAGTGCTTACACTGTTAGAAATGAGCGGTGAGCCGATCCCTGAAGAAATGCAAATGCTTAAAGATTACAACATGCGAGTTCAAATGAGCTTTGATGTGAATAAGCAAGGCTTGGTCATAGGTTCAGTCGCCAATTCTAAAGCGACTGAAAAGAAGTAATGCGTTAGTAAACTCATATTTGCTTAAAAAGAGCCTGCAGATTGCTGGCTCTTTTTTTGGCTTAATTTAGCTTAGCTTGAGCCAACTTAGTGTGCTGTGCTGGCAGTACAAGTTGTGCTTTTGGCTTGGCGGAGCGCATTAAACTAACGAGCCCTTGCCATTGAATATCACTGTTCTGAGGGAGCAAAATATCCGGTTCAGTCCCGATACCGGACAGGAGTCTCCCTTGTGCATCATAGGTTAACGAACTGCTGAATCTTATGTTTAATCCACTGTTTGGCAGTTTGAAATGATACTGACGTGCAAAGTCGCCTGAGGTTTTTTCACCAATCAAATTTGCCCTAGACCAAGATTTAGTACGATAGGCAATCCACTCACATTCTTGGCGACAATGGGGACTCACGAGTAGTGCTAAGCGATTTCGCCCTTCAGGAGCCACCGCAGGCTTAGTGCGAACATACCAAGGGCTGAATTTCTCTTTATCGACAGAGGGTAAGTTACGGGTGAGAGATTTGAGCCTAGGAGGACTGTACTCTAACGCATCCAGAGGCATAAAATTGAGCGGCTGTAGATAATCATTTCTCAGCTCTGGTGAGCGGCGATAGTGCGCAAATCCCATCACGTTAAGTGCTAAAGTGTTATTTAAATCCGTATCTTGATATCGCGACAGCATAGTCAATAATTTTGGACTAAAGCCACTGGCATCACGTAAATCAATGATCAGTAAGGGATGTGTCATGCCTTTGAGCAGTTCTTGCTGTTGTTCTTTATCTAATTCAAAGGCGTAGAGATCGCTGATCTTAAGCTTGACCGTCGTATTGTTGACCGTCTCTAATTGATTTGGCATGTCTTGAAATTCGGTGCGTTCAAATTGAGATAATTGGTTAATAAACTCGAGCACATTAATATCTTGAGTCTCGTCTTTTTCACTGATAGTTGCTAATTGAACTTGCGGTTTATGGCTTGGCAGGGCGAGAGTCACCTGCTGGCTTTGCAGGTCATCATTAATTAGCGTAATGACTACATAGGGCTTTATGCTGAGTCCTAAGTCTTCGCGCAGTAGGTTAAGTTTTTTCAGCCAAGGTAACTGCATTTCTTGACTCTGTTTTGCCGGCTCAGGTAAGTAGGTTTGGCTGGCCGCTACCCATTTGCTCATAGGTAAACCATCGATATGAGTGATAAAGGGGAAGTCGTTGTTGACTGGATTATTACCGTTATCCAAGGCTAACCATTGGTCGTTGACTGGCCTTAGCGTTAACGGGAGATCGCCGCTTTGATCATCGAAGTTATGCACTTGAGCGCCTGGATCTTTGAGGGTATTGAGTAATTTAGTGACTTCAGCAGCAAAGCGATCATTGGGAGTAATATCTTGATACTGTTCAACAATAAGGCTAGCCATAAATTTAAGCTGCGGGTTGGCTTTGTCGGCCGTTAAGGCATAAAACGCTGAGTGTTGCTCGATTTGATCCAATAAGGCATAGAGATCTTGGCGTACCTCTTGTGCATTCAGCACTGGTGCAGCGCTATCTTTTGGCGCAGCGAAAAACGCGAGCTTAAGTAAGCTCGCGAAAATAATGACACTGAGTAGCATGACTATGCTGCGGTAGCTAAAACTCATATTCCTCCATGATGTTAAGGCGCTGCTTCAGGGCACAAAAAGGTGTGCGACTATCGGCTTAAATGCCATTCGGATCAATGTAAATCGTCCCGCTGAGCCATAAACTCAGGTCCATCTGAGCAATTTAGCAGCAGGTTTGGTAGATTAGCAGCAAATTATGGTCGATTTTTGTACTTAGTCACTTTATATACCCAAACAATCTTAAACAGCGGGACCAAGTGGGTATATCTTTCTTATAGAATATCGTTGAGTGAAATTCCGATACCAATACGTTGATTGTGATAGTTGTAATCGATTAGGCTTTCGCCATAACCATTAAAGTATTGAGTATAAAAGCGTAAGTTGCCGACGATAGGATGACTCCAAGTCAGTTCTGCTGAGCCTCTGTCGATATCTTCTAGATTGGTTTTAACAGTTAAAGTGAATCTATGTTCATCGATACCATAAACGCCAATAAACTCTGCTTTACCTATATAGTCATCAATATTAGGGTTATCGTCGCCGCTGGATTTATATGGATCTGTCTTTTCATCTTCAGGAATACGCCACCACACTTTGGTGGAGAAGGCGAGTGGGCCTGCATCAAAAATCATAGTGGCATAGAGTCGATTCCAACTGCGGGAAAGTGGTCCTGCTTTACCATTCGATTGATGTACGGCACCAAATCCCCAAAAGGAATTGGTCACACTGCCAATTTTCCAATCGTTATTAAACAGCATAAAGACTTCAGGCTCGTGATTGGTTTCCCTAAAAGGCGATGAAGTGTCTTTGTTATAAACCTGCCAATAGGATTGATTGGTGTAAGCAAAAAATAAATGGCCATTATCACCAAACACATTGTACCAAATAGGAAATTTAAAACTGATTTGGAACTTAGCCTCAAACTCATCTAAAGAATAGGGGTTGAGTATTGCATCTTCGGTGAAAGGTGCCATGTTGGGATCTGGGCTGTAGGTGACTGGTAAAAGGTAATTCACTTTATGTGGCGTAATCACAAAAGGTAGATCCGCCGTGGCAAGTTCATCTTTTACTCTTCCTTTTACTAATGATTCTTCGGCATTTACGTCCGTACAGGCTAATAGCCCTGCCAATGCAATACCTGAGTAAAGTGGTTTCATCTGCCCTCCTTGATGTGTTTATTTATTTGTCAGTCGTACTCAACAAAGATAGTTATTTCCAGCTTAACATTAGAAAGTGAATTTATGCTTATGGAAAAATCCGGTGTCACTTAATGAAAAATCTTGTAGTCAGCCATTTTTAGTCCCATAGAGACATGTTTAGGTAGAATTTTTGGCAATAACATAGTGCCAAAATCATGCACTTAGCGGACAGATATTATTTTGATGCAATTCGCTTAATCTTATTAAGTTATTTTTATTTCAATGGGTTAACCTGGATTTAGGGCATTTTTGATTTTGAAACCCAAGGTTTTCCCCACTTTAAGTGAGTGGTCACTTATTCTTTTATATCTAAATGATATAAAAACTAATAATTATCTATTTATTATGGAATATAAGACGCGCTATATTTCTACAGACTAAAGTGATCTTGGGGATTCTGATGGAAATTTTCTCTTTACCGGGCCAAGCGGCCAAAGGCAAAGTCTGGCTGGTGGGTGCCGGTCCCGGCGACGTTGAGTTATTGACGTTAAAGGCATGGCGCATCCTTAAAACCGCTGATGCAGTGCTATACGACGCTTTAGTCAGCCAAGATATCCTCAATCTTATTCCTAAAGACGCTGAGAAGATTGCCGTAGGTAAACGTGCGGGCAAGCATAGCGCCGCACAGGACGAGATTAATCAGTTACTCGTCACTAAAGCTTACACCCGTAAAAATGTGGTGCGCCTTAAAGGTGGCGATCCTTTTATTTTCGGCCGCGGGGGCGAAGAGTTACAAACCTTAGTTGAAGCTGGGGTTGAGTTTGAAGTCGTTCCCGGCATTACCGCTGCCAGCGGCACGTCAGCCTATGCGGGAATTCCCCTAACCCACAGAGACCATGCCCAAGGCGTCACTTTTATCACTGGCCATTGTCAGTTAGAGAGTCGCCCTATGGATTGGCAAGGTTATGCTAATCCTAACAATACCTTAGTCGTGTATATGGGGGTTCTGAACGCAGGCATTATTCGCCAAGGTCTAGTCGATGCGGGCCGAAGCCCTGAAACGCCTGTGGCGATAGTGTCAAAGGCAACCACTAAAGAGCAACGTCGTTTTATCGGCCGTTTAGGTGAGCTTGAACAGCTTGCCGCCGATCCAGAATTACAAATGCCAGCTTTGATGATCATAGGTGAAGTCGTCACGCTGAGTGACACTTTGCATTGGTTCAAACCTGAAGCGATTGAATCGACTCAGATCAGTGATGAACAGACTCAATCGGTTAGAGTGTCGGCCGTCGCGTCGATAAGCTAAGCCGCAAACAGTTAAAGCTATTAAGCAGTTAAACAAATTAAGCTAATCCATGCTGTGGTAACACGGCGAATTTAAGGTAACGGAGAATAGTATGGCCGGGCGTGAACTAAGCCACTTACAACAACTGGAAGCCGAGAGCATCCAGATCATTCGTGAAGTTGCAGCCGAATTCGATAATCCTGTGATGTTGTATTCCATCGGGAAAGATTCTTCCGTTATGTTGCACTTAGCGCGTAAAGCCTTTTATCCGGGCAAGATCCCATTCCCGTTGCTGCATGTCGACACGGGGTGGAAATTCAAAGAGATGATCGCGTTTCGTGATGCGCAGGCAAAGAAATTTGGCTTCGAGTTACTGACACACATTAACCCAGAAGGGTTGGCGCAGGGGATTAACCCCTTCGACCATGGCAGTGCGAAACACACTGACATCATGAAAACTCAAGGATTAAAGCAAGCACTTAACCAATATGGTTTCGATGCGGCTTTCGGTGGGGCTCGCCGCGATGAAGAAAAATCGCGCGCCAAAGAGCGTGTGTATTCCTTCCGCGACCGTCACCACAGATGGGACCCTAAAAATCAACGTCCAGAATTATGGCGCACCTATAACGGCGCAGTGAACAAGGGTGAAAGTATTCGCGTATTCCCATTATCTAACTGGACTGAGCTGGATATTTGGCAATATATTTATCAAGAAAACATTGAGTTAGTGCCTTTGTACTTTGCTGCTAAACGTAAAGTGGTTGAGCGCGGTGGTCAGTTAATCATGGCTGATGACGAGCGGATGAAGTTAGCCGAGGGCGAGCAGATTAAAGAAGAAGTGGTGCGTTTTAGAACCTTAGGTTGCTACCCTCTCACGGCCGCCATGTATTCTGAGGCCGACAGTCTAGAAAAGATTATTGAAGAAATGCTGTTAACCCGTTCGAGCGAACGTCAGGGCCGATTGATCGACTCAGATCAAAGTGCCTCTATGGAGCAGAAGAAGCGTCAAGGCTACTTTTAATCTCTACAGGGTTAACCCTATTTCGCGAAAGTGGCGCAAGTAAAGCGCGACCTTCAGCCAAGCAGATCAAGAGTGAGAATAAGATGGACAAAGCGGTCAATAAAACCAATCTCATGGCGGCAGAAATTACCCTCCATGGTGTGAAAGAATATCTAGCCCTGCAGCAACACAAAGGCTTACTGCGTTTTTTAACCTGTGGCAGTGTTGACGATGGTAAAAGTACCTTAATCGGCCGTCTGTTACACGACAGCGCCCAGATCTATGAAGATCAATTAGCGAGCCTCAAGAGCGACAGCGCTAAGATGGGCACCACAGGTGAAGCCATTGACTTAGCCTTGCTGGTGGATGGTCTGCAAGCCGAGCGCGAGCAGGGCATCACTATCGATGTGGCTTATCGTTATTTTTCAAGTGATAAGCGCAAGTTCATCATCGCCGATACGCCAGGGCATGAGCAGTACACTCGCAACATGGCAACGGGTGCATCGACCTGTGATTTAGCGGTGATTTTAGTCGATGCCCGCTACGGCGTGCAGACTCAGACTAAGCGTCATGCGTTTATCGCGTCATTACTGGGTATTCGTCACTTTGTTGTGGCCGTGAATAAGATGGATTTGCTTGGGTTTGACGAGCAAGTATTCAACCGTATTCGTGCCGATTTTACGGATTTCGTTAAAGATTTCGGCAACCTCGATATCCACTTTGTGCCGTTATCGGCGCTTAATGGTGACAACGTGGTTGAGCGCAGCACTCAAAGCGACTGGTATCAAGGCGGTACACTGCTTGAACTGCTAGAAACCATTGATACTCAACGTGAACTCAGCTCATTGCCAGTGCGTTTTCCTGTGCAATATGTGTCGCGTCCTCACTTAGATTTTCGCGGTTTTGCAGGCACTTTAGCCTCTGGCATTATCAATGTTGGTGACGAGTTAGTCGCTTTGCCATCGGGCAAACGCAGCAAGGTTGAACGTATTGTGACCTTCGATGGTGACATACAAGAAGCGGTTGCTGGCCAAGCTGTGACGATCACGCTGGAAGATGAAATTGATATTTCCCGTGGCGATTTACTGGCAAGACCGGATTCTGCACCTGCCGTCGCTAACGTGATCAGTGCTGATATCGTGTGGATGGATGAAAAGCCATTACAACTCGGTCAGTTATACGACATCAAAGTGGCCGGTAAGAAGACGCAAGCTTCTGTGACTGCTATCTATTATGTGGTTGACGTTAACACCTTAGCGCGCAGTGCGACAGATACGCTTGGGCTAAACGCGATTGCGCGTGTGACCTTAGAATTGACCGAAGACATAGTGTTTGATGCATATTCGTTAGTGCGTGATACGGGCGGAATGATCTTAATCGACCGCCTGAGTAATGCGACGGTTGCCGCAGTGATGGTGGTGTCGGGTCAACATGTTAACAAGCAAACAGCATCACAATTTAGTGCCTTTGAAGTCGAGTTTAATGCCTTAGTGCGTAAACACTTCCCCCATTGGCAAGCGATAGATATCACTAAGCTTGGAGCTTAATTTGTGAGTGACTTGTGGCTATTAGCGATTATTTTGATAGGGCTTGTGGCTGGCTTAATTAGCGGCCGTATCAATCCAGCGGTATTGTTTTTATTTGCATTTTTGCTCTGTTATTTGCTTGGCATGGTTGCGCTCGATACCGCATTAACAAGCTTTACCAATATTGGCTTAGTCACGCTGGTCCTCTTGGTATTGGCCGCGACGGCGTTAGAAAAAACGTCCCTGCTGGGAAAGTTGAGTCAAGTCATAGGCAATAGTTCTTTGCCTATGACAATGGCAAAGCTCGGTTTTTCGACGGCTTTACTGTCGTCATTTACCAATAACACTGCAGTTGTGGCATCACTGATTGGTGTTGTGCGCCGCAATCAAGCACACGCGCCAGCTAAGTTATTATTGCCGTTAAATTATGCGGCAATTTTAGGTGGCACACTGACCCTGATTGGTACCTCGACCAACTTGATTGTGAACTCCTTTGTAGAAAACGCCGGCTTACCCGCCTTAGGCTTCTTCGAGTTTACGCCAGTTGCAGTGGTGATCGTCGTCGCAGGCATCTTGTTACTGACCTTACTGGCGAACATTCTGCCCGACAGACGGGAAGAATCAGGTGAAGAAGCGCTGCCATATTTGCTCGAAGCCCATGTGGCGAAAGGTTCGTCCTTGGTCGGTCGCAGTGTGGTGGATAACAAACTTAGGGCACTAAAAAAGTTATATCTGGTTGAATTAGAACGCAGTGGCATTTGTATTTGCCCTGTGCCGCCCCAGTTAGTGTTGCAAGCGGACGATGTGCTGCGCTTTAGTGGCGCGGTGGAATCGGTTGAGTTATTGCACCAATTCGATGGTTTAGATTGGTTTGGTAAACATCAAGCCAAAGGACAAAATTTAGTTGAAGCTGTACTCGCACCGTCATCCAGTTTAGTGGGCAGTTCGTTGAAAGCATCGCGTTTTCGTGAGCAATTTGATGCGGCTGTGATGGCCATTCGCCGCGGAAATCATCCGCTGAAGGGCGGACTCGGTGACATTATTCTGCAACCCGGTGATGTGTTGTTATTGACGCCAGGTGATGGTTTTAGCAATAGCGCAAAGCTGAGTTCAGAGTTTGCAGCGATCAGTGGCTTAGATTTGAATGTGCGTCTAGACAGTCGTCGTGGTCGTTGGGTATTGCTGGGCTTTGCGGCAACGATCGTCCTGAGTGTCACTGGCATATTACCCTTGGCTAAAGGTTTAGTGATATTGCTGCTCAGTTATTTTGCCATAGGCGCAGTCACACTGGCTGAGCTTAAACGCCGTTTCCCATTGGAATTAGTGGTGATCGTGGGGAGTGCATTAGGGCTTGCCAACTTGATGATGAGTACAGGCCTTGCGAACAGTTTAGCCCAAGGATTACTCTCAGTTATTAACGGTTATGGGGTATTTGGCGCTTTTGTCGGCGTGTATTTAATGACCTTATTGCTGACTGAACTGGTGACCAATAACGCAGCGGCGGCGCTGGCGTTCCCTATCGCTTACGCGATCGCGCTTAATTACGGTGTCGATGCAAGGCCCTTTATTATGGCCGTTGTCTTTGGTGCCAGCGCGAGCTTTATTTCACCCTACGGCTATCAGACCAATTTGATGGTATTTAATGCGGGTAATTATCGCTTCAGTGACTTTGTCCGCCTTGGATTGCCGTTATCTGTGCTGTATTCCCTGATAGTGATATTTATGGTGCCGATCATCTTTCCATTTTAGTGATTAGCTTGAGTTTATTGCCCTTATGTTAGCGGTTAGTCAACATGGGGATTGAGGAGTTTTTATGACAAATATCGTGTGGCATCAACATCCTGTAGACCAAGCCGCCAGAGCCGAGCAGAAAGGCCAAAACCCAGTACTACTTTGGTTTACCGGACTTTCTGGCGCGGGCAAGTCAACATTGGCGGGTGCACTAGAGCGGGCGTTATTTGAGGCGGGATTCCACACTTATTTGCTCGATGGCGATAATGTGCGCCATGGCCTGTGTAAAGATTTAGGGTTTACGGTTGAAGACCGTGATGAGAACCTGCGTCGTGTGGGTGAAGTGGCTAAATTGATGGTGGATGCGGGGCTTGTGGTGTTATCGGCCTTTATTTCCCCGACCCGTGAAGAACGTGATGGTATTCGTGCCCGTTTTCCTGCGGGGCAGTTTATTGAAGTGCATGTAGCGACGCCTTTGAGTGTGTGCGAGCAGCGTGACCCTAAGGGGTTGTATGTGAAAGCGCGCAGTGGCGAAATTAGCAATTTCACTGGTATTTCATCACCCTATGAAGCGCCATTAGCCGCTGAGTTAACCATAGATACCAGCAAAGGCGATTTAGTGACACAAGTGCGTGCATTAATCGATTATTTAACGGCGATCAATGTTATTAATGCCGATAAGGCAAAAGCGCTAGCTTAACATTTAGCCCTTATCTTGCTTAAAAGGAGCCTTTAGGCTCCTTTGTTATTTCTGGGTTTTACTGCTTATACCATTGATTCATAATTTATTTTTATAGTGCGATAATTATTCTATTTTAAAGTCTTTAGCAAATAAGAGCTGTAGAGCCTTCAAGTATTCTTGATCTGGCTTAGGCTGTACTAGTTGGGCGAGTTCATCGCCAATCGGTGTTAAGCGATAATAACTAAAAAGCAGATTACCGCTCTTGGGCGTAAGCTTCATTTGTATGCCTTGCAGGGCAAATTGAATCGGTGTTTTGTTATTGAGTAAACCGGTTTCGAACTCACTGCTGTGAAGTATTCCTGCATCGACTAAGGTCAGAATACTGGAATAGGGTAGCCCAAACTGGGATAAGCCTAAATTGACTGAGGTGGTTTTACGGAAATACTGGCCAATCCCACCTGACAAGCGGTAGCCACTGATGAGTTTTAGGCGCTGCTCGTTATTTACCTTAGCCGCCATGCCAAGGGCTTTTTCTAGAATTTGTGCTTCCCTGTGAGTCAGTTGCTTGAGCAGCGCTAGGGTACGTAGACTGAAGTTTCCCGGATTCACTATCTCGCTCGACAATATCCGAGCCCACAAATCTTGCATCTTACGGTTATGGATTTGTTCCGCCATCAAGAAAAATTGATGGCTCCAATCGGGATCAAGATCGACCCCAGTGACATCTGAGTGGGTATAACTGAGGGCTAAGGCAAAAATGGTTTCCACATTGGCCTGATATTCGCTCGATAACTTGCGTGCTCTATGTTGAGCTCGCTCGGCTATTGAGGCGTTCGCAGGGCGATATTCTTGCTCACTGGCGAGCCCTAATTGGCGACCAAGTAGCAGGGCTTTTTTGCGAGCGGATACCTCGGATGCTGACTCGCCTTCTTCTGCCAACAGTAAAATATCTGAATCCTTCATCGCGTTATTAATCCTTGAGCCTGCACTGTGGTTGAGGTGTGGGCTTAGTGAACTCTTACATTCGGTTGTAGCTTACTTTAGATGATCATCTCTTTAGTTTGAGCATCTCGTTAAGCCAATTCTTTGGTTCGTTATTATGCCGTTTTATTTAACGACTTTAGCGATTGATTTCGCACTTTTAGTTGGCCAAGACCATAAGGTTTCATTACCCGGTTCAGGATGGCGCGGAACATTCAGCGCTAGCAGTAACGAACATACGGCAAAGCCCGCCCCTATGTAAAATACAAAGGCGGGATCGGTTAACCATAATAAGCCCAAAAGCACAGGAATAATCACAGCCGCTATGTGGTTTATGGTGAAACTGACTGACATAGTGGCGGCAATGTCTTTGCTGTCGGCGATTTTTTGAAAATAGGTTTTCATCGCAATTGCCATCGCAAACAGTAAATGATCGATGACGTAGAGTGCTGCCGCCATATGGGCTTGTTCGACTAGGGCATAGCTGATAAAGACTAAGATGAGTCCAATATATTCCACAGTAAGCGCATTACGCTCACCAATACGTCCAATCAAACGACCAATAGCAGGCGCAAACAGTAGATTAACGGCATAGTTGATTAAGAACAGCGCAGTGATTTCACTGACGCTATAACCAAACTTTTCAACCATCATAAAGCCCGCAAATACCATAAAGATTTGCCGCCTCGCACCTGAAAAAAAGGTGAGCAGGTAATAGAGCCAATAGCGTTTACGCAGTATGATTTTTTTGTGTTGTATTTCCGTTGTCTCAAACTTGGGGTAATACCATGTTATGGTTAGCACAATGATGAGACCTAATACGCCTATAATCAAATACATATGCAGGTAGTCCAGCTTCAACCAAGTCATTACTAGCCAAATGCTGGCATAACCGACTAAAGCGGCCGCCGAACGCCACGCCAGTGCTTTCCCCATAAATCCAGCCGCGTCTTTTTTATCGACCCATTGCAGCGTTAGCGATTGGTTGATGGTTTCAAAATAGTGAAACCCGACAGACATCAACACAGTCGTTAGATACAGGCCTATGACCTGAGGAAAGAAACCTGTTACCGCTACGCCGATACATAAAATGGCGAGCGAGAGCAGGGCGAAGGCTTGTTCTCGAATGAGCAGCAGCACAAAAATTGCCGTAAAAGCCAAGAAGCCGGGGATTTCGCGCAGGCTTTGTAACATGCCGATTTCAGCACCAGTGAATTGGGCTTTCTCAATCACGAAGTTGTTGAGCAATGCCTGCCAAACGGCAAACACGAGTGACATAACAAAGGTCATCCACAGCAAGAGTGCTTTAGGATCTTTTGCTTGAATAGCTTTCATGGATAAGGGACTCAGGCGATAAGTGTTCAAATGCTAATGCTTTTTTCTTAGGTTGGCTATATAAGGTGTGACTTATCCCTTTCAATTTTGTAACAATGTTTAGGCGAATTAACTCCCTAGGTTACAAAGACGCTAAAGCGAGAATATACCTAAGGCGTTATTTTTGTGAGGCAGTTAAAACTACCGCATATACTTGGGGTGTTTGGCGCTAAGCCCGTGATCTATTTCATGTAAATTGGCGGGTAAATCACCTAGTATGAAATATCTTAATTGTCATTTTACTTTTGCATACCAAGTTAAATTCCACTGGAATGCCAATGACTCTGAGTGTCCATTGCTACTTTTAGCGCATTTAGTCTGAGCGTTGTGATGTCATTTGATATGCCAAACGGGCATAGAGAGTCGAAATTAAGTCGCCTACACCGTCTTTTCTAGGCCGCTTATTGTTATTTTGCTTGGGATTAATCGAGGCTAAATTGAAAAGAATTCTTATCATTTACTCTAGTGTTCACGGCCAGACCCAAAAGATTGCTAAAAAGCTCGCACAGCAGTTAATGGCTTTGGGTAATGAAGTGGTTACTGCCGATATCAAGGCCGCTCCAGTGCTCACTGAGTTCGACAAAATCATCATAGGCGCCAGTATTCGCCATGGTAAACATAACCCAAGTTTGTACGAGTTTATTGAAAAGCATCAAGCCGTATTGACGGATAAGGTCAGTGGTTTTTTCTCTGTCAGCTTAGTGGCACGTAAACCCGAGAAAAACACCCCAGAGACCAATCCTTACATGCAGGCATTTTTAAGTAAAACCACTTGGCGGCCACAATTGTTGCGCGTTTTTGGGGGTAACTTGAATTACCAAGGCTATAACGCTTTAGATAGAAATATTATCCGTTTCATCATGTGGTTAACTAAAGGACCTACTGACCCTGTTACCAATGTTGAATACACGGATTGGCAGAAAGTGACTGAGTTTGGTGAGCAGATCCACAGCGCTTAAGCTTGATATCAAATTTCGGTGCTTCATTTAGCCCTATTCTATTCGCGCCCTGCAAGCTGTATGTATGCCTTAGTCACAAGGGCAAAGGAGCATTAAATATGATCAGTATGATGACTAAACTTCGCTCCTTATGCCGAGTCATTATGGCGCAACTGCATGTGTGGATTGTCGTGTCGACTATCTTACTCGTGTGTTCCAGTCCGTGGATTTTTATGGGCCGACGGATACTCGATAACGCCAGTTTTTGGGATTATTTGCATGTATATTTAGGTTTAGCGTGTACTGTGCTTGGGATTCTTTTCTTACTCAGCAATATCTTGCGTGGCAAGTGGCACCAATACTTTGGCTGGTTGGCGGGCGATTGGTCACAGTTAAAGCAAGATGTTGTTGGACTTACTAAAGGTAAACTCCCCGTCGCTGGTGGCAAAGGGCTGTTTAGTGCCATAGAAGGTATTGGCATGCTGTTGCTGGTGGCTACAGGGGTTACGGGTCTAGTTTGGTTTATCGTTCAAGGGACGCCAACGGCACTGACATGGCGTGGTTATCACCAAGTCTTTGCGCAGGCTTTTATTGGTTTCTTGATCCTACATCTCGTCTTGGCTGCGAGCCATATTCTTGATTTTATTCGGCAATAAACTTCAGAACCCATATTGAGCGCTTATACCAATCACTTGGATTGAACACGCATAAAAATGGCCTCCTAATTTGGAGGCCATTTTTTTATTCCAACGATTGTTTTGAATTAGCTAAGACGTTGCTGACGGGTCACACCAATTGCGGCGGCGAAGACTAGAAATAACCAGCTTAGACTGCCACCCGATGAGGTTTTAGCGGGGGCGGCATCTTTCTCAACAGCAAGGTAGTTAATTAACCCAATTAACTCATCTAAGGTTTTGATGCTGTTTAAATTTACCGCATATTTATCGTTCACGATAAAGGCGGGTACGCTGTCGATTTTGAATTCATTCTGTTGGGTGCGCCACAGGGAAAGCTTTTCATTAGTGCTTTTGCTATCGGCTAATTCATCGTATTTAGCAGCATCGACACCAAATTGGGCGAAGACTTTTTTGATGTCATCACGGCTGTTAATTTGCGGCTCGTGCTGATGGCCAGGTGCACTATGATCGTGGCCGTTTGCGCCCTCTGCACCTTGGATTGCGGTAAACATGGCATGGGTTAAGGCGTCTTTGTTATCAATGCTTTGGATCACGGCTAATGAACGCATCACTTCGGTGCCAATGTCGCTATTCATAAAGTCGACATGCTTATTGTCGAAACTTATCTGTTTGTTGAGGTTTGCCTTGATATCAGGCAAATAGTTGGTTTCCATATTGAAGCAGTTATGGCAATAAAATGAATAGAATTCAGTGAGTTTTGGTTCGCTGCTAGGCGCTTTGGTCGAGATTTGAGTGTAATGTGTGCCTTCAACAAAATTGGCGGCAAAGGTGCTCAATGGTGCAATCGCTAAGGTTACAGCCAAGGCTAATTGTTTAATCATAGTTTCCTCAAATTCGGTGGGATTGAATTCACAATGTCAGTCGTTGTTATCGTTGACATTCAACGGTCAATATAAGAGATAGAGTGAACTTCAACCTAGGAGTTAAGCTAGCCAAAATGCCAGCGTTGACGCATAGGTTCAGGTTAAATGGAAAGGCTTAATTATGACTGAATTAGCATGAAGCTAGTAGGCTAAATCTGTGATCTCAATGGAAGTTTTACCTTAGATTTGGCAGGACTGTAGACAGGATCGCATCGCTAAGTCGGTGCATGTTGATTAAAGCCCAGTTCTGCATCACCACTGGCTAAATTCTTACGCAATATCCCTAAGCGACTGCCAAGCTTCGCACACCTCGCGAAAACGCGCCGCATCGCCATCGGGCCTGTCTGGGTGCCATTTGAGTGCTAAACGACGCCATTGCTTGCGGATATCACGGGCGGTAGCACTCTCGTCTAATTCGAAAACTCGCAGCGCGTTACCTTTGTTCATCAGATTGATATTTAAGCCAATATAGCTCTTATAATTGCTCCAGAATGCCTCAAGTAATTCTCGTACTACGTTTTCGCTAGTGTCGTAGTTATTCCAATCGAGGTAATACTCACGCAGGGAAGTATCTTGCATTATCAGTAAGTTAACGTTTGATGGTACTAAGCGGAAGATTTGAATTTCCATGGCTTTGACTTGTAGCCATTGCTTGGGCAGTAATATTTCCTGCAGTTCAAACAGGGCGTTCATCAGTAGGAAGTTACGTTTGAATAAATCGTTACCCGGATTTTCATCAAGCTGGTGGATCAGCCCTTGGGTTTGTAATTCAGTGGCTAAGTGATGGATTTTCCAACTTTGATTTGAGGCTTGTAAAACCGTAAGCAACGGCCAAATCAGTGGGTTATCGCCCTTAGTGTTTGCAACTCGAATCGATTGAGGTTCTTCAGTGAGTGAGGGTTTGGCAAATAACATACTGACTGTCCCATCCTAAATTGTGAGTGTTACCAATGCGCCGATAAAACCGCTGTGCTGCAACAAAGATGACTCGAAAGGCGACGATAAATGATCATTCACTAAGTTGAGCCGCAAACTATGCCACAGAGCCAAAGTGTAGGCAAAGATGAATTTTAGAGCAATACCGTGATGGTTTACTCCTACTTTAGATGGTTTCTCGGCGTAAATAAGCCGTTAACAGCAGTTAAGTTTTAGGGGAAGGTAGTTAAGAGAGGGCTAGTTTTAGACATGATGCCCTTATTTATATCACATAAAATCAAGGGCATGCTTATTTTTACATAGAGTGAAGGACTAGATTTCGGTGAAGATCACTTCTTGATCTAAGCGAGACTTAGGCAATTTAGCGTTGAAATCATTTTCTGAGTGATAACCCAAGGCGACAACCACGCAGGCACATAGACCTTTCTCTCTTAAGCCTAGGACTTGATTCATTTTAGTGGCATCAAAACCTTCGATCGGACACGCATCAATATCTAATACACTTGCACCGAGCATTAAAGTGCCAAGCGCTAAGTAGACTTGTTTTTCCATCCAATGCTGGGCATCTTTCAGCTCAAATTTATGCATATTCGCGAAGAAAGAACGGCCATTATGTTGGCCTTGCTTGGCTTCTTCATTAGCAAAACGGCCATCCTTCGCTTCTTGCTCGAGTACTTGCAGTAAGTGTGCTTCATCTAATTGAGCACGAGCACAGAGTACGAGTACATGGGAAGCATCGAGAATTTTTTGGGTATTAAACGCATAGTTTTCGGTCGCTTGGGCAACTAACGCTTTACCTTCCGCCGTACTCGCTAACACAAAATGCCAAGGCTGTGAGTTAGTCGATGATGGGCTGTACTGCAATAAGGTTTTGATTTCTGATATTTTATCCGCAGGAATCGTCTTAGTTGGATCAAAGGCCTTAGTGGTGTAGCGCTTTTTGGCGAAGAAACTTAAATCACTCATGTAACGGCTCCAAATCATTAAGGAATACAAATTCAATGGCAGCATTTTAAGCAGGTTTAAGTAAAAAACAATGTGATCAAGGCAGGTATTAGTTTCAAAAAATTTTTGAAACTGGCTTTAGAGTAAGTGATGAGAATGATTGAAACACAAAGAAGCTTAATTGAAGTGCTAGATAGGGATTCTGTGAATTCGTTGCTAAGTTACTGACAATATTAACCATGACAATTGGCTTAAGCTCACTACAGAGTTTGGTAAATTATTTCATGGCCCCGTGGGTACGCAGCAAAGCTGCACCGGTTATTGAGACGTTAGTTACTCTTGAGGTAATTCTATACATGGTTGACTTTAAGGAATAAAAGTTGGAAAAATTTGAAATAATTGAGCTCGCTTGTGATGTATTTTCAACAATATCTGGTGATTTAAACGAGGGGATATACAAAGATTTGAACGGTAATTTATCTGTAAAATGGAGCACTAAAAGGTCTTTTTATGCTTGTGCTTCTGTCAGGTCCTCTGTAGAAGAACCGCCTCTGCATCATATAGAGCTGACTTATGATACCGCAACATTGCTTTATCGTGATATTGAAGACTATTACGAATATATTAAATTTGGTGCTGATAACGATAAATTTGATATCTGGTTTGAAGGCTTTGATTATCCCAAATCCCTATCATCTGAATCGCAGAAAGAACATTGCTGCAAAAATATGTTTATCAGTGGCCTAACGTGGATCTTCTTTCATGAGCTAGGTCATTTGGTTCAAGAACATGGATATATAAGAAAATTATATGATTGTAGTGGAAGTACAGATGTTATTGATTGCTCTTCCTACGACAATGAAAAATATAATAGTACCAAAGGAAAATCATCGGCGGTTTCTCACGCTACTGAGATGGCTGCTGATTATTTTGCAACTATATCAGTACTCAGCGCTTTATTGCGTCACTTTGAAAGCGACGAACTCGAAAATGAAATAAAGACCTTCTCATCGGCTTTAGCTTTGGTCCTTTACAGATTTCATGGTATTAAATCATATTCAAGCACCGAAATACCCGAAGGTAGTCACCCTCCACCTTTGATTAGGCTTGAAAATACAATGCCTCTTTTTTTTGAATTTTACTCTACTCAAGAGTTGCTGAAATCGAATGGTTCAAATATGAGTCGTCTCGATCTTATAAACATTACTTCTTGGTCTTCATTTTCTGTAGGGATTTTCTGGCTGAGGAAAAATATGCAGTCTGGAGTGCCTGAAGATTTCTTCCTTTCAGGGAGCCTTCAAAGGCCCGGTATGAAAAAATATCATCGAGTCATCATAGATATCTGGGATGAAATTAAACCCAAGATAGATCAGGTGAAAAGGTTAGATAATCCTTTCGCTGAATTAAGGTTCAGTGATGAATATAGGGAGATACTTCAGGAAGGTTGTTGAAATTTCTTTCTGCAATGCAACTAACAAAGCGTTGACAACCGTTCGCGTTGTTCATTGGGACCTAAAAAGCTACGCTTTTTCGGCTCTTTAACTCAGCGTTAAACCCATAGAAATTTTAATTCGAAACTGACGAGTTAGAGCAAAGAGCCTATCACGTTTCTGTCCCAAAGCGTGCTGCGTAAGGCTTTTAAATCTACAGATTACGCTAATGCCAAAAGGTGAGCCATGGTGATTAGCGAGACGACCGTCCGCCCCATGGACGGGGCGGTCGAGCATCCACGGATGGACTGGCTGCGAGTCGATGAGCGAATGCCATGGCAAACCTCTAAGTCGGGGCCTATGCATTCAGTTCTCAACAGCTTAAGTTATAAGTCACTCCATCTTACTATTCGTGCACATTTTCCAATGCACTTTTATCCCAAAGCGCTTTATGTATCTCTTTCAAATCTACTGGTTACGTTAGTACTAAAAAGGCAAGCCAGAGAGTTATGCAAGATGGCAATCCGCCCCTATCCCCAATGATGAATTTAACTGAATCCGCTTCAGCTAGCGTAATACTTTGCTTAAAAACGCTTGGGTACGGGCTTCTTTCGGGTGGCTAAATAGCTCATCTGGCGGACTAGATTCGACTACATAGCCGCCGTCCATGAAGATCACGCGATCGGATACATCCCGCGCAAAGCCCATTTCGTGGGTAACAATCACCATGGTCATGCCCTTTAGCGCTAAGTCTTTCATCACATCTAGCACATCGCCGACCATTTCTGGATCGAGTGCCGATGTCGGCTCATCAAATAACATCAAGTCTGGTTCCATCGCTAATGCGCGGGCAATGGCGACCCTTTGCTTTTGGCCGCCCGATAAACTAGCGGGATAGGCATTGGCTTTGTCACTCAAGCCAACCTGTGCCAGTAGGTCGAGGGCTTTCGTTTCGGCCTGAGCTGGCGTCATCAGTTTTAGGCTGATGGGTGCTAAGGTGATGTTTTGAATGACGGTTTTATGGGGGAACAGGTTAAAGTTTTGAAACACCATGCCCACTTTTTGCCGCAGTTTATCGACGCAGGCGTTTGGCGCTGTGATCAATTGACCCTCAATTTCAATATCGCCTTGGCTTGGCTGCTCTAACAGATTGATACAACGCAAAAAGGTACTCTTGCCGCTGCCGCTTGGGCCAATCACACTCACCACTTCACCCTGACGAATATGCTCGCTAATACCCTTGAGCACTTGGTTATCGCCGAAGTTTTTATGCAGGTTGGTTATTTTAATCACTTTGTTTCAACCTCTTTTCAAATTTCGACAGCACAAACGTGAAGCTGTAGGTCAGGAATAGGTAAATAAGGGCGCAGGTAAATAAGGGCACACTGTCCTCGAAGGTACGGCTACGGATGATTTCACCGGCGCGCATAAGGTCAACACCACCGATAAAGCCAATAACGGCGGTTTCCTTGAGGAGCACGATAAATTCATTACCAAGTGCGGGCAGAATATTCTTAATCGCTTGGGGCAGAATAATCGATTTCATGGTCATTGCTTGGGACAAGCCAAGTGAACGTGCCGCTTCGGTTTGACCTTTATCAACGGCTTGAATCCCCGCGCGGATTATCTCAGAAATATACGCGCCGCTATTGAGACCAAAAGCGATAATGGCGGCAGTGATCTTATCGACATCTAAGGCTGAAAGCACGATGAAGTAAAGGATCACTAACTGCACAACCACTGGCGTGCCACGGATAACACCGACATAAAGATTGGCGGGGAAGCGGATATACCACTTAGACGACATCTTCATAAAAGTGGTGCCAATGCCTAACACTGCGCCTAATAACATGGCGAAGAAAGTGACGATTAACGTCACCTTCAAACCATTTAATATCAGCAGTATACCTATCATGCCGTCTTCGCCAATTGGGCTGAACAGCGAGTTATTAATTGCGTCTATCATGCTGATATCACTTTATATGGGCAGAAACGAGCGTCTGATATTGGCCGTCGGCTTTCATGTTAGCCAGTGTTTTATTGATGCTCGCCAACAGTTCAGGCTGCTCTTTAGACACGGCGAAGCCATAAAACTCAGCAGGAAAATCCAGTTTGATCATCTTTAATTCAGGATTTTTAGCCAGATAGTTAGCGGCAGGTTCGCTGTCGAATAACACTAAATCTACCTTTGAATTTTTAAGCTCCATAATGGCTTCGAAACCCGTATTAAAGGCGGTGATATTTTGGGTGTATTTCTTCGACATTATGTCAGCAGTTGTGCCTAACTGCACCGCAAAGTGTTTGTCTTTAATATCTTCAAGCGTATGAATACTATCGTTATCTTTGTTGACTAGTACGACTTGAGTCGCTTCGTAGTAAGGCTCAGAGAAGTTTACGTTGGCCTGACGTTCAGCGGTTATCGTCATACCTGAGGCGATAAAATCAATCTTGCCTGAGTTGAGTGCGACGATCAGTGAATCGAATTTCATGTTTTCGACTTTCAGTGTCTTGCCCGCATCTTTAGCGATTTGCTTGGCCAGATCGATATCAAAGCCTTTGATTTCATCGCCACTTTGGCCGCCAACATATTCAAAAGGAGGGAAGGCGGCATTAGTGCCAACGACTAATACGTCATCGCTTTTTCCACATCCAGCTAACAACAAGGTGGCAGTTAAGGTCAGGCCGCCTAATAACATGGATTTTTTCATTTAAGACTCTCTTGTTCGATTTCACTATCAGTGTGGCGACTATAGGCAGATGAGCATTAAGTGTCAATAATTATGCTGTTAATTTGATTAAAAATTCATTTCTGTTTTGCGATTTTCAGTCGCAAGATTGAGGGGCGCTGCTTTCCTGTACAAATTTGTGTGTAAGTTGTTTTTTCTGGGTTGAATTATTGTGCCTTGGTCTATAACTATTGTTACTGTTAGGTTTTTGGCTATCTATACTTCTGTGGTGTTTATTAGCGGCTTCTCAATGAGAGTGTCATAATTTGAACTATCGCCTATTATTTTTTGATTAAATTGGCTAGTTTAGCCGCTCTTTAACGGCAACCTTAGTTGGTGTTATTCCTATTTTATGCAGTTTAATCCTCTGGCTGATTTGATTATTAAGCTAGAAACGATGTTTCAGGAGTCAAAAGTGAACTATCTCAACTCAGCATTAGTGTGTTTAGCCCTGTGCTTATCGAGTGCACTGCAGGGCGAAGAGCAAACTCAGTGGCATTACAGCTTAGGCAGCCATGATTTTGTGGTCGAGGATTCTCACACCTTAGGGGTGAATGCGAGTCTATTGTTAGAACATAAAACCCAAAGCGATATTTTGCTGACGGCGGCGCTGGATGCCTATATAGACGTAGATGTCGATAAACTCGACCCTGACCACATCCCTGTGTGGTTTAAGTCTGCCTATGCCGCGAGCGGTGAACTTTATCGTGTTAATCCCGCGTTTTCATTTGGTTGGCAGTTCGATTTACAGGGAAAGCGTAATACCGTTAGCTCGGTTGAGAAACAAGCTAAGGTATTTCCTGGGCTGACAGCTAACTTTGATGGGCAAGCATTACAGGCCCAGTTCAAGGCGGGGGCGGGTTATTATTATCTCGAAATCGATGATGATGTGCCTAGAACTCGAGGTTACGATCGTGGCGATTTTGGCAATGGTACGTTTGCTTATACTTTTATGGGAAGTGTAGGGGCTAATGTGACGCCTAAGCTACATATACAGGTTGCCGCACAAACCTGGCAAGACGAAGACCAATGGTTAGAGAATCAATATCGCTTTGAACTGAGTTACCAAACCGATTTTTGGCGGCCTAATAGCGTGTTAATGCTGAGCGCTGATCACACGCAATACAATTTAGACCACTATGCCAAAGTCGATGTTAACTCGGCTGAGTATTTGCCTATTCTGCCATGGGATAGAGATACGCTAGTGCGTTTAAGCTTAGTGGTTCCTTGGTAAGAATAGGGTTATTTATGGGTTAAGTGCTTCTCGACTAAGGCGATCATGGCTTGAGCCGCGAAGGACAATACTTGGTCTTTGCGCCAAAAGAGGGATAGCTCCCAGCGCAGCTCGTCACTCGCCAGAGGGATATTTACGACGCCGGGCACGCTGTAGCGCCGCGCGATGGAGCGCGGCAATACCATCACCCCTGTGCCCGCGGCGACTAAGGCAATACCGAAATCGGCTTGGCTAACGCGGGTAATGTTTTTAGGGACAAATCCGGCGTGTCTGCAGGCATTGAGCACTAATTGATAGAGGGTGTATTCAGTTTCGAACATCACCTGAGGGTCGGCACTGAGATCGCTAAACGATAATATCTGTCGGGTGGATAACGGATTTTCCTTAGGCAGTACCACTACCATAGGATCGTTAAACACGCGTATGCCGTCATAGCCCTCATCAAAATCAATAATCCCAGTGGCTAGTTCAATTTCGCCCTTTTGGATTGCCGCGGTTTGCTCTACACCGCCACGGACGAGTAAGTGCATCTCTATCTGCGGATATTGCTGGCGATATTTGGCAATAATCGGGGCAAAAATTTCGGCACTACCTAGAGGAGCCAATCCCAGATTGAGTTCGCCTGCGGTTAAGCTGCGCTGCGCCGTGAGTTCGGCGAGCATGCGTTGCCTTCCGGCGAGCAGGTCTTTACCGTGTCGATAAACGACTTCGCCTGCGGGAGTGAGTTTAACTTGGGTGCCGCGTTTACCGCGCTCAAGTAAGGTGAGATCGAGTTCTTGTTCTAACTGGCGTACGGCTTTTGATAACGCAGGTTGGGTGAGGTGGACTTTATCGCTGGCTTTACCAAAGCCTCCGGCATCGACGATTTCGATAAAATAGCGAATAACTTTGAGGTCCATTGGGCTTCACCTTTAAATGCATTCTTAAAATTCATGTATTACATTCTTAATATTCATTTTTTTTATCAAATAAGCAAGCCTAGAATAGCCCCATAGAAAACTTTGTTCTAACCGAGAAAATCATGTCATTCCCACAAGCCGCAATACGTCAGTGTCGACATTGGGCTTTGTTATTAACCCAAATCGGCCTCTTCTGTTTACTGTCCTTTGCTTGTCATTGGTTCGCCACTTGGGCACATTCTCCTATTCCTGGGAGTGTGATTGGCTTAGGCATACTCTTATTTTTATTAGGTTTTAAACTCATTCCAGAAAATGCCGTACAACTGGGCGCCGCTTGGTTGATTGGTGAGTTATTGCTGTTTTTTATCCCGCCAGTGATTTCGGTCATTAAGTACGAAGGTTTGTTTGAGCAATACGGCACCAATATATTGTTCACTTTAGTGATGGGCAGTGTGTGTGTGATGTTTGGTACAGGTTTTGTGGTCGATAGAGTGTTTCGTTTTGAGCGCCAACTGAACATCAAAAAGCAAGCCCGTCGCCACGCTAAGGCGGCTTAATGATGACTGACTCAAAAGTGGTGGATTTTGTGTTGTCGCAGACGGGATTAGCCTTATTCAGCTTATTGCTGACCGTATTCTGTTACTTCGGTGCCAAGCGTCTCTATAAGTACCATAGAGTCTGGTGGTTAGCGCCCATAGTGTTAGCGCCAATAGTGATTACCTTATTGGTGTTTAATCTTAAGATCCCGCTGCCAACCTATTTTGAATACACCCATTGGTTGATGGCCATGTTAGCGCCAGCGACTATCGCCTTTGCTTTGCCGATTTATCGTGAGCGTAACTTGATCCGCCAGTATCCGCTGACGATAGGGTTAGGTGTGACGGCGGGATTGTTTTTGGGGATGATGTCTTCTTGGCTGCTGGTGAAGTTTGTGCCCTTGCCGGTGGAGTTATCTAAGAGTTTGCTGGTACGTTCGGTGTCGACGCCCTTCGCGATGGAGGCGACCAGTGCCTTTGGCGGCGTGCCTGAGTTGACGGCCATGATGGTGTTAATCACAGGCGTCATTGGTATCTTGGTATGCGATCCCTTATTCAAATTTATGCGTATTCGTACTTCGTTAGGTAAAGGTGTTGCTCTAGGGGCATCTGCCCATGGTGCGGGCGCCGCAAAAGCCAATGAAATCGGCAAGCAAGAGGGCGTTATCGCCAGTTTGACTATGATTTTTATTGGTATCGCTATGGTATTAGGCGCACCCGTTTTTGCATTGATTTTTATCTAGGCTTTGAATGCTATCGTGTGAGTTTTATGGCTTGAATTTACACACCTCAATTTCGGCAAATTTGCCTCTTCGAGCGCTAACTCCTTCTCGGTTATGCGCTTTTTTTTTGAGCTTACCTTCATAAAATGTGGCATGCTGTACCAAGTTGAAATACATAGTATTAATGGTGATACCTATGTCTAGTAAGTCAGACAAACAACCAAACACGCAATACAGCGTGAGTTTACGCCCGGTTATTGAAAGTGACCTTGAAGCTATTTTTGTGCATCAAAGCGATCCCATTGCTAACCAGCTTGCTCAATTTCCTCCTCGGGATCGGGAAGCGTTTTTTAAACATTGGCATCAAAATATTCTTGGACAAGTGAATGTATTACCAAGGGCGATAGTGGTCGATGGCAAGTTTGTGGGCAATATTGGGCATTGGCAAAGTGATGGACAAGCGCTTATAGGGTATTGGATTGACCGTGAATATTGGGGCAAAGGTATCGCGACACAGACCTTAGCGCAATTTTTGCCTTTAGTCAGTTTAAGACCCCTCTTTGCCCATGTGGCTAAACATAATTTAGCTTCACAGCGAGTGCTGCTCAGACACGGTTTTGTGCTGACAGACCAACTGATACAAGAGTGTGAAGATACTGAAGCTTTACTCGAATTTGTCTTACGCTAGCGGATAAGATGCTATAACGCGACATTTTAGGGCGTATGTTAACGCTTTCATTCGCCTAAAATGACGTATTTAGATGCTTGAAACCACTGTTGTATAGGGACTTTTGTTAAAAGTGCAAAAAGTCGCCCATTATTTTCATTTCAAATTATTCTACTGAAAAAAGCCTCTTTCTAAGATTTTGTCTCTACTGTAATTGAAAAGCCTAGATCTAGATGCTTTATTGCTCTGGATTGGTGACAGGTTAAGCTGGTTTTATATAAAAAAATTGAGAAGAAAGTGCTGATCTTACTGATAAAAGTCTAATTGCATTCTATTTCTTTCACTGTAGAACTCCTATACTTAGCCAAAACCTGTGCCATAGCACAATCGATCCCTTATCTATTCAGTGAAATCTATATGAAGATCCGTTTTCTGCTCAGTAGTTTTATTCTTGCGTGCAGCAGTCTCACCGTTGCCACGACAGCGCATTCAGCCGATTCGGCCTCTGTCGCATATAAAAGTACCAAAACTCAATCGACAGCAAAAACGAAGCAAGCACCATTAAAGCAAGAAATTGCAGGACGTAGTGCGATAGTCGTGGACTTAAAAACCAATGAAGTGCTTTATTCCAATAATCCTAATGCAGTAATGTCAATTGCATCTGTCACTAAGTTGATGACAGCTATGGTGGTGCTGGATGCAAAGTTACCTATGGAGCAAAAGCTTGCGGTAAACATCCGTGATACCAAAGAAATGAAAGGTGTTTATTCTCGAGTTCGTATCGGCAGTGAAATCAGCCGAAAAGAAATGTTATTACTGACCTTAATGTCATCAGAAAACCGTGCCGCTGCAAGTCTTGCACATCATTATCCCGGTGGCCATAAAGCTTTTATTAAGGCGATGAATGCCAAAGCAAAAGCGCTGGGAATGAAAAATACCCGCTATGTTGAACCTACAGGTTTATCCTATAAAAACGTTTCGAGTGCCAGTGATCTGATTGTCTTACTCAAGGCCAGTGAAAAGTATCCTATGCTAGGCCAGCTGAGTTCGACCGAGAAGAAGACGGTTACCTTTGCCAACCCAAGATACAGTTTAGATTTTCGTAATACCAATCGTTTGGTTTATAAAGATAACTGGGATATTCATCTAACCAAAACAGGCTTTACGAATGCTGCGGGGCACTGCCTTGTGATGCGTACTGAAATGGCAAAACGCCAAGTGGCATTTGTCGTGCTCGATGCCTACGGCAAATATACTCATATTGCGGATGCTAACCGTTTACGTAACTGGCTAGAGACTGGCAAAGTCACTCCTATTCCTGCTGAAGCTAAGCAATATAAGAAACAACGTAGCCAGCAGCAATTAGCTAAGTTGAGTGAGACCTAGTTTCTCGGTTGCAGCTTTATAAAAGTACAAACACAAAGGCCAGATGAGCAATCAATCTGGCCTTTATGTTTTAACGCTTTGAGTTTCTACTCAATTTTGATAAATTTATGATGGATTTGAGCGTACCATAGTCGTTATTTTATGTTCTCAAGGATGACATTCGTGTGGATGTATTTTTAAAAAAAATTCAACTTATCTATTTTCCCTTCTTATTTCTCAGCTTGTTATTTGTTTCTGGTTACAGTTTTGTCCATTGGCTGTTGTTGGTTAACCTTGAGTTTTTTAGCCTAGATGAAGATATCGTTAATTTGTGGCTGCCGCAGATACTGTCTTGGCTATTGTCGATCATTTATATCCGGCCTAGGCTAAAACGACTCAAGTTTGTTAAAGATAATTCGCGCTTTTTCTATTTATTGATCGCGGTGCAATTAATGGCTGTTCCTTGCATCGTTGCGCAGGAATATCTCAAGACTACCACGGGTAAGTTAACGCAATTAGCTTCGATACAAGAATTATATCTACATGAAAATACTCAGTATTATAAGTTACAGCAATCTTATATTGATAAGACGCAAATTGGTTTGCAGCGAAGCCTAGAGGTTACAGGTAAACATAGTAGTCACTTAAATATGGCGCTGTATATCGCTATGCCGATTTTTGCCGAGCGTGCAGACAGTTGGCATGCTAAGGCCCTCGCTTGGTATGGTAAAGTTTATCAGCAGGAGATCAGTAATCGACTTGAACCCAATGAGAAAGAAGCGCAATTCAAAGCATTTTTGGCTAAATCCCTAAATGAGTTCAATGAGTTGGACCCCCAGAGTTTTGTTTACCTTGAACAATTAGCTCCATCCTCTCTTCGTTCAGAGTTGCTCAGCGCCGCACAAAAAAGTCCGCTTTACCAAGCCGAACATCAAACGATTTTTATGCCCAAATTTGAGCCATTTGAGGCTCGTAATGGCCATAAGTTAGTGTGGATTTTTATCTGGTTTGTTGTTGGCGCTTTAGTCTGGTTTGTACTCTTACTGCGGGTCAATCTGGATGAGAAAAGCGTAAAGCCGAGACGCAAATAAATCACGCTCGGCCTTGGATTTAATAAAGTTTAGGCATGTTCAAACATTAAGAACAAGTAAACGATAAACAAGACTATATGAGTCGCGCCATGCAATGCATTGGTGCGACCGCTACTAAAGCTGACCTTACAGACCATTAAACTGGTGATTAACAGTACCATGTCGGCGGGTGACAGGCCTAAATGGACTTCTTGATCTATCACGCTGCCAATAATTAATACCGCAGGGACTGTGAGTGCAATCGTCGCGAGCACAGAGCCAAAATACAGATTCATTGCCCGCTGTAATTGATTGTTTAACGCGGCCTTAAAGCCTCCCACAGCTTCGGGGGATAAAATCAAGCAGGCCACAATAAAGCCCCCTAATGCCTGTGGAGCACCTAGGGTTGCTACGCTGTAATTGATGGGCATAGCTAAGGTTTTTGCCAGCAAAATGACCACGAGTAAGTAGCCAATTAATAGAATCGTATGGTAAGCATTACTGCGCAGTATGCCGTGGTGTTCCTCATGGTCTTCATGATCGGCATCGACAAAGAAATGGCTGTGGCTCTTCGTCTGTACCACTAAAAAGACGCCATAGAGCAGAATTGAAATAATGATCAGCATCCAAGACATGGCTTTAGACATGCCGCCAATAGTGCCACCTTCGGTAAAATTAGGCAGTACTAAACAGAGTAGGGCGAGGGGAATAATCGCCACGAGATAGGATTTTACGCCATCTAAATTGAAATGCTGGGTATGGTAACGCCAGCCGCCAAGTAATAATGTAAAGCCCACTAAGCCATTGATGATCAACATGACGACGGCGAACATAGTGTCGCGCGCCATGACAGGGTTGGGTTCTCCGGTCAGCATCACGGAGGAGATCATCACCACTTCGAGTGAAATGACCGATAAAGTTAAGATTAAGGTGCCATAGGGATCGCCAAGCTTAATCGCTAGTGCATCTGAGTGGCGTACCACAGAGAAAATAGCCCAAGTCACTACACCCAATAGGGCGAGTGAAACGGGAATATAGGTCGAGAGGGCGGTGCCATCGGCGAGTAAGCTATCGCCACCGGTTTTAAAGAATACTAAGGTCAGTATTCCCAGTAGCAGGGCTAACTCGTCTTTCATAAATGTCTTCATAGGCAATTTGTCCTAAACGAAAAAAAAGGCCGTTAGTATAGACACTGGTTATGGCACACTTTGCATGAAACTTCCTTTAGATTTGGAGTTAAGGATAAATGTTTGAACTAGATCGCTTTTTAATCTAAAACCCCATTTTTAAGCTAGCCATGGTGTTCTGTTTTAATCAGCTTGCCGAGTTGATCATAATGATTCCAATCCCCTGATTCTCGATCGCTGAGATAACTGCCTTCAGTGCGTTTTTCACCATTAGGCCAAAAACTTTGCCATAAACCTTCCTTGCGATCCCTAAGATAAGTGCCTTGTTCGGCTAACTTGCCATTGTTATGGTAATAGCTGGCATCGCCTTCTTTTTGGCCTTTCACCCAAGTTTCAACGAGTTCTGGCTTACCGTTCTGGTGATATTGTTTAACTTGACCATCAAGCGAACCCTTAGCATAAATTGCCTCTAATTTGAGTTGGCCGTTACTGTAATATTCTTTCGTTTGGCCATGGCTTTGACCGTCTAAAAACTCAGTGCTAGCAGCTTGCATCCCGTCCTCAAACCAGCTTTCCCACAGTCCAGTTTGATTACCTTTATCCATAGCCCCGCTGAGTTTTAGCTGGCCATTGTTGGGATAGTACTCGGCATACGGGCCTGTTTTGTCATTTTTATCATAGGTTTCTGAGCGGTAAACCACTTGCTTAAAGCTGTAAAACTCGCGAATTCCATGGCGCTTGTTTTCCTGCCAATGGCTTTTTTGCTGGATATTCCCCTCGGGGATTGTGCCATAGGTAGGGTCTTTTTCTTCGTAGCGATAATCTGTCCATAGACCGGTTTTTTGGCCGTCCAGATACTCCCCTGTCACACGGCGGCGTCCGTGGTAATACTCTGTATAGTTACCATTAAGTTTGCCATTGGCGAAGGTTTGCTCCCGTTGTTTCAGGCTTTCGCTGTACTGTATCCATAGGCCTTCTTTATTGCCGTTTTGATATGTGCCTTCTTCATTGGGATCACCATTGGCATACCAGCGGGCGAAATGGCCATCGAGAGGATAACGACTGGCATTGTCTTTTTTATCCCGTGCGTAGTGAGATACTTCCCGAGGTTTACCGTTATCGTAAAATGACTCATATTTTCCGACCCATTGGCCATCGATACGTTCGCCGCGCTCACTCACTGTGCCGTCGTCAAAATAGGTTTCTGATTTCCCTGTTGGTTTACCTTCAACGTATTGATCTAGCGTCCGCAGCTTGCCATTGTTGTGGTAACGGCGTGATTCACCGTGACGCTGCCCTTGTCGCCATTGCTCGGAGGATTGCAGCTTGCCGGCATGATAGCGCTCAAATTGGCCATCCTTAATTCCCATGTTGTAATGGTTTTTTTCGAGCAAATTGCCTTCGGTGTCATAACGCTCCGATGGTCCATGAAGCGGGTATTGGCCATTGTCAGCCAGCTTTGAGTCTTGGTAGTTACGTAATTCTCTAAGTTGGCCGTTGTTGTGAAAATACTTTTGCGTACCGGCGAGTAGATCCTGTTTATAGTTGAGAGCACTGGTGAGAATGCCCTCGGCATTAAAATATTGTTGTGGCCCGTCTAATGCACCATTAACATACTGTTCTTCAACTTGTAATTTACCTGCATCATTAAATTGCTGGCATTTCCCTTGGCGTTGCCCAGCGCTATATTGGCAGCGGCTGGCGAGTTCACCATTGGGGTAAAATGTCCGTTCTTCACCCTCGAGCAGATTGAGATTAAATTGGCTGCTGCTCGATTTAGTACCGTCATCGAAAAAGGTTTCCCATGCTCCTTGGCGACGGCCTTCGGCATCGAAGCGGCCCGTCACTGTGGCTTGTCCATTGGGATTTTGTTCTAAATAAGAACCTGAGAGTTGGTTGTTCGCATAACTCTGGCTTTGGGACAAGGTACCGTTTTCATAGAAACTTTCCCATTTCCCGTGGCGCAGATTATCGAGGTAGCTTTCTTGGGCTTGCAGTTTGCCACTGGCATAGAAACGTTTTACTTGCTCCTTTTTACCGTCTTGATAGCGCGTCGTTTGGCTGAGATGGCCGCTGCTGTTGTATTCTTTCCATTCGCCCGTGGGCACGCCTTTGGCAAATTGCTGTTCCTCAGTAACTGCGCCGCTCAAATCGAACATATGCCAAGTGCCATCTTGATAACCCTGCAGATAGTTTCCTTCGACTAGCTTGCTGTTATTGGTATGAAATACTTGCCATTTACCATTAGGGATCCCCTCGGAAAACTGCCCTAAGGTATAGCCTTGGTTGTCGCGCACTATGGCGATATCGCCATTTAAGGGCATGCCAGTGGCGAGATTGTAATAGCTGGGAATTCCGTCCTGTTGGCGGATTTCGACCATCATGGAGGAGAGATTTTGCGCTGCTTGTACATGGACACTGGTTAAGCTGGCTCCCGCAATCGCGAGGCTGATAAAGCGAAATGACGTATTGAACATGCTGATTCCTTGCTCTGTTCTGTTCTGGGTCTTAAGGCCGCGCGGTTTGCAGCCTATACAAGAATCCTAATTTTTTGCTGTTGAGTTTATTTATCGGGCTGTGCACTTATATACAGTGCACAGCGCCAAGGGTTAAGTTAATCGATTAAGCGAATATGCTTAAGCTAAAACATCGGGAAACCAGGGTCAGAGGTGACCACAGGTGGCGGTATTTCCTGATTTAAAAACTGCCCATGATTGTAGCTATTAATCACTTCAATCCAGCCATGCTCCTCAAACTCGTATTGCTTACCATGAAGCCTGCCCTGCTCATCATAATTCGCGATTTGGAGCACATAGTCCTCTGATGAGCGCAGTTCCCAATGGCCGACTTGTTTGCCTAGATCGAAACGTCCATACCAATAGCGTCTTTCAGGATTGGGTATTGGGCGGAAACCGTACTCACCATCGGTAAATATCCAATCGCCATCCTGTTGACCATTGCGGTACTCGCCTTTTTCATACAATTGACCATTGTTGGCGTAACGTTGCACTAATCCATCGGGGTTGCCATGGTTAAAATTTATTAATTCAAGCAGTTGCCCTGAACTTGTCTCATTACGAAACTCGCCATGGAGTTCACCATTGTCATCATAGCTAAAGGTGAGGCTGGTATCCTCTTGCTGCTTCTTCCATTTGCCTGAGGGCTTGTCATTGGAATATTGACCTTGCTCGGCCACCCAACGCTTACCGGTTTTATGGTCGATTTTCACCATTTCATAGGAGCCTTCACGCTTGCCCTCGTTAAAATACTCGCGGGAAACGGTGTTTACATCAGTTTGGCCGAAGGATTTAATATGTAAGCCAGTCAATTTTTTATCGAGTTCCTCGCTGCGACTCACTAACTCGCCTCGCTGGTAGTCTTCGCTGAGTGACCAGTTTTTGAGTATGTCGTTTTCTGTGCTCTCAATCAGTTGGCCCTTGCTAAAGCGCTGCTGCTTACGATAAACCCAGCGATTACCTTGGTATTTGCTGTCGGTGTTTTTTTTTATTTGCCCTTGCTCATCGTATTCGATGGATTGGAGGGCATCCCCTTTATCGTTGGTCACTTCCTTTAATTTGATCTGACCATTTTCATAATAAGTCAGTTGCTCACCGACCTGATAATCAGCTTGATATTGGTAGTGACGCTTGACTTTGCCATTGTCAAAATATTCAAAATAGTCACCTTGCCTTTTGTCTTTAACGAACTCTTGGGTCGAGATGACTTGCCCATTCAGGCCCCAAGTTGTCTCAGTGCCATGCAATAGGCCATCAACGCGATGTGTTTCGCGGTTGAGTTTGCCAAGATTAAAATATTGGCTCACACAGGTCGGGTCATTGCAGATTTTTGCGGTAACTTCGCCCTCAGGACTAAAATGTTCGCTGATGCCGACTTCTTTGCCTTTTTGAAAGTTCACTTTGTAACGGATATTGCCGCCATTCCAATAAGCAGTTTCGAGGCCTTGCTTCACACCATTTTCATAGTGCGATTCAACATACAATTGGCCGGTGGCAATGTATTTTTTTAGCAAGCCATGAAGTTGACCTTGCCCATTGCGAAAGCCGTGCTCGTACGGCTTGCCATCCTCAAAGTAACATTGATAAGCACCGCGGAATTGTTCGCTTGTGAGGGTTTTACCGATTTTGTTATCGGCGAGGGCACTGGCGCAGAAAAGCATATCTTTGTTTTTGTAATAAACCTCAGCCTTATAATTTCCGTCGATAACTTCGGTCGATTGTTTTAGATAGTATTGAGCCTGTTTTTCATCTTTGACAACCTTCCAATGGGCATCGAGTAACACCTTTTGTGCATTGGCATTGGCACTGATAGTGATACAGATAAGTACCAGTGCTCCAAGGAGCAGTTTTACTGTAAATAGACGCATAACCGCTCCTTTTTATGGCAAAGGTTTAAAGGTGAATTCATAGGGGATGTCGACGGGGTTTTGAGAGAGAGTCATATAACTCACCTTAGCGGCAGGGCCTGCGACACTTAAATAGCGGCCATCGACCAGTGCCTCTTTAATCCGTAGTTCGGCATTTTCGGGCAGTCGAATCGTTAGGGATTTGTCTTGGGCATCTTCGACTTTAAAGTAGTTCTTAAGATCTTTACTCGGCTCGTCACCATAACCGGTTTTTGTTAGCCAAGCTTGTAAATCGATTAACCAAGGACGTGGGTTAGCTGCCTGCTCTAAGGGTTGCCAACTGATATCACCTTGGCAATGGATTTTTCCTTGGATGTGTTTATCGTAGAAAAACTGCCGCTCGCGGTCGGGCGTCATCAGGGTATAGGCTGGTCCGTTTGGGGCATTATGCTCAAACAGCCAAGTGACTTCGTGTTTCCCCTCTTTAAAACCTTGTTCTATTTCAGGTTTACAGGCACTCGCTAATGCGGCTGACATAGGAATATACAGATTATGGCCATTTTCAGTCTCAGGTTTTATCCCTTGGATCGCACTGATTTCGGCGTTTGATGGCTCAAGATCTTGATAGAGGAAGTTATTGAGGCTCGAATCGCCAAACTCGCTTAAGGGATTGGCCAGATTTTGGTTGTAGTCGGTAAAGGTCACAAAGCGGATGTTCTTGGTTTGGCTTAACTCCGGCTGTGGCTGGCTCTCCAGTATTACAACGGTTTTAGGGATTTCATCTAGCTTAAGTAGCAGGGCGCGGGTGCTAAGGTGATGAGGATCATCGACACCGATTAATTCCCCCAGCAGTTCCTTATCCGTCACCGTTAACCATTTAGGATAATCACCATCGCGACGGGCTTCGGCCATCTTTCCTTTAAATTGCTGAAAAGGAAGGTTAATGTTTTGAGTGTTACTCTGCTTTGTTACGACTTTAAATAGCTTTGCCTCGGCGTCGAGCACCTGAATTGTGAGGCTCGCATCGCCAAAGGTATAGGGATTCGCGACCAGTTCATCCCACGACTTTTCGACTATCTTATTGCTTTCGGGGATAAGGGTCAGCTTGGCGGTGATATGGTCTATCTGTTTGAGTTTATTGGCGGTGTTGTCCCAGCCTGTGGCGATAAGATCCACCGAAGACTCAATCGAGCGGTTGAAATTCATCGCCACACCTCTGCTGTGCTGCCAGAAGTGAATGTCTATCGGATTTCCGCTGGCATCAAAGGCGGCTAAGTCTTCATAATGCACATTAGCAACCACATATCGCGGGCTTATATTATGCACAAAGCGCAATTGCAGCACTTCTGGCGTGTCAGCGCCCCATGGGCCAATATTATCAAGAATACCTTGCTGATCAGCTAATAAGGATTTTATAAAGTCCTTATCATGGGCTTTATATTCCCGCGGAACATCGCTAATCGGGTAGAGCTCTTTTTGCAGATCATCTATATCACGCTCCGCATCGTAGTTAGCGTCGGCATGCCAAAGCATGCTCATAATATAAGGGTTATCCTTGGGCGCCATGGCGATGCGGCGGGTGAGGGTACTGCCTTTGCTCTCTTCTTGTTGAAAAAACGCCATGCTCTCTAACCAGCCGGTTTTGCGGTTAAGCTCGAACTTTCCATAGGCCTTAAAGTTGTCTTTCTCACCTTGTACTACTGCAAATAACTTATCTTCGGTCACTTGCTCAACCGTCCAAGTTAGGCGTGCATCCATGGGGGCGCTGATGCTATAACCGACCCTAGGCTCAAGCACCACAGGCAAGGTTGGAGTTTGTTTAAACAAGCTATTAAGATTCACCCAGTGGTCAAATAATTCCTTGATATCTTTTTGATCCATCTTGGCAATGGGAGTCAGTTGGCGGACTTCACCATTGTTAAATTCCACATTAAAGCCATCTTTAACCAACTGAAAGATTTCATTAGAGTTACCTTTAGGGTCGATATTACTCACCGGAATCGGCATGCCATAATCGCTAATTTGCAGCATATTAGGTTGGATAAAAAAACGGGCGTTATGGGTTAACGGCGTTGTTAAGCTGGTCGCCTTACCCTCTGCATTCTGTAATTGGTAATCCAGCAGCAGTCGTGCCTGCAGCACTTTGCGTGTTTCAAAGCCATCATTGAGGTTTATGGTGGAGATAATCTGATATTCACGCTCTGTGGGTATGTTGGTATTAACTGAATTGGAGGGTGACGTTGAGTTATCGCAGGCGGTTAACAAGAGTGTTATACCTGCCATTGTCAGTGTGATTGCGGCGTTAACTGCCTTGTATTTCACTATGGCCATTCGTACTCCTTTGGCTACGCATGTTATTGAAATGTAAACTCATTAATCTTTTTCTGGCGACATTATACACAAAAAATATCTGAGGCATAAAAGAAAACCCAAACCAAGCTTGCTTGATTTGGGTTTGTGTTGATCGCGGTTTTGCTGCGCGAGAGTGGCTAACTTAGTGGTTAACTCAATGGTGAGATGAGTGCCTAAAAAAGCCCAAGCTGATGGATTACAGCGAGAGGATCACGCTGGCGATTGCCGCACTCATGAGGTTCGCGAATACGCCAGCGGCAATGGCGCGAAAACCATTACGGGCGATAAATTCGCGGCGCTCTGGCACCATGCTACCCAGCCCACCGATCAAAATCGCCATGGTTGAAATGTTAGCGAAACCACACAGGGCAAAAGTCACAACGGCCTGAGAATGGGCGCTCAGTTGATCTTCGACTTTCATTAACTGGATGAAGGCTACAAATTCATTCACTACGATTTTTTGGCCAATGAGTGAGCCTGCAGTAATGGCCTCATGCCAAGGAATACCCAGCAGCCACGCCATAGGGGCGAACAGATAACCGAGTAAAAATTCGAAGCTTAACTGGTAACCGAACCATTCACCCACAGCGCCTAACATGCCATTCAGTAGGGCGATAACACTGACAAAGGCCAGTAGAGTGGCACCAATCCCGACAGAAATCCGCATGCCAGACATAGCGCCATCGGCTAAGGCTTCAACCACATTGGTGGCGCGTGGCAGTTCGACTGAGGTGATTTCATCGGCACTATTTTTGTCATTGTCGCTAGGCGGCATGAGGATTTTTGCCATCAACAGACCCGCGGGTGCCGACATAAAGGCGGCGGCGATCAAATAGTTAAGATCGACACCTAAAGCGGCATATCCGACTAAGGTACCGCCCGCGACTGAGGCTAAACCACAGCTCATGACCGCGAAGAATTGTGAATCGCTCATGTGCTTTAAATAGGGTTTAATCACCAGCGGCGCTTCAATCATACCGACGAAGATGTTTGCCGTGGCAGATAAAGACTCGGCGCGGCCCGTGCCCAGTAAACGCTGCAGACCACCACCAATAATGTTGATCACCTTAGGCATTAACCCAATATGGTATAAGGCTGAAATCAGTGCCGAGAAAAAGATGATGATACCTAACACATTGATTGCAAATACGAAGCCGACTTTACCCGTGGCGAGATCCCCAAATAGGAAACCAATTCCTTCGTTGCCATAGGCTATCACGCTCGACACGCCCGCCGTAACAGACTGCAATACGGCCTTACCCGCAGGGACGTAGAGCACTAACAGGGCAAATATAATTTGTAGGCCTAGGGCTAAAATCACAGTGCGGTAGGGAATATTCTTGCGGTTCACTGACAGTAACCAAGCAAAAAACAAGATACTAATCATGCCTAATATCGCGGTCATAAGGGGTTATTCTTTTGAGTTAAGGAAGAAGCCGCGCATTGTAGGCCGAGTCGCAGTAAGGGCAAGTCGAGGGCGTTACTGGGCTGTTACGATAAAATAGTTGAAAATAGCAACAGTTTAAGTTGCTGTTTATGCAGGAGAATAAAAGCTATTTTAGCTACTGTTGCCCAGAGGAAATAATATTTGTGCCTGTGGCAATAATCGAAATCACGCCACAGACGACTTTAGGCTGGTGTCGTAGTCAGTGCTGGTTTGAAATGCAGCTTAAGTGACTGCAGTTTAAGTTACTGTCTTACCTAACCAAGGTTTGAGCTTTTTATCCCAGTAGGGCGGGTGGCCGATATGGGACTTTAAACACTCGATTATCACCTTGTACTTAGTCGGTAAATGGCGCCGCCTCGGGTAAACCACATAGACGGGCATCTGTTGCAGTGGTTTCCAATCGGGTAAGAGCTGGATCAGTTTTCCGCTTTGAAACTCATCACTGAGTAAATACGTGGCCACATAGCCTATGCCGCGCCCTGCAATCACCGCATTGCGCACGGCTTCGGCTAAGTCAACACGGTAATTTCCCGCCACATGCACGGTTTGTTCTAGGTCATCCTTAGCAAAACTCCAGCGATCATAATTACGGCTCTTGCTTTGATAGATAACGCAATTATGTTGCGCTAACGCCTGTGGATGGTGAGGCACGCCATGCTTGAGTAAATAATCGGGAGAGGCGACCACCACAAAGTTAGTCTCGGCAAGGTGCTGGGCGATATAACCTTCGTTCAACTGTTCATGGTTAGTGATCCACAGATCCAGGCCTTCTTCTAGCATGTCGGCTTTATGGTCGAACAGGCTTAGCTCAAATCGCAATTCGGGGTATTTTTGCTGCAACACTTCCAGCGCGGGGATGATGTGTAAGGTGCCAAAGGATTGGGAGGAACCGAGGCGAATAGTGCCGCTAATGTCATCGCGGGCATCCAGCATAATCGCATCGGCATTTTGCGTCGCTTCAAACACTTGCTCACAGTAATGGGCAAACTGTTGGCCCGCGTCGGTTAGCACTAAGGTGCGAGTGGTCCGCTGGACTAACAGCAAGTTCAGCTCTGCTTCCAGTGCGCCAAGCTGCTTGCTGACATAGGAAGTCGAGGTTTTTAACTTGGCCGCCGCTTGGGTAAAACTACCACTGGTCACCAGAGTGTGGAATATCACCATCTGGCTAGCTCTATGTTGTATCACGCTAGGCCCTCTAGAATCTAAATCGCTATTTTAAGCTAGCCTTGCCCTAACCGACAGCCGTTTGTGCCGATCGTGTGCTATTTCAAAACAAACTTACCAAACGGCACACGTTAAAGTCAGTTGCCCTAAGTGCGATTCTTACTTTACTCTTGAGTTAAATCTTAACACCCACAAGCTAGGGAAGACGTGTTACCTGTGGTTAGCTTGTTCAATGGAGGAATAACGATGATACAACAAGACAAGCAAGCCTTAGCAGAAACAAGTCAGATACATGCCCAGAAAGTACAACCGATACCGCAGGAAGCCTTTGACTGGTATGACGAATATGCCCATGGCATTATCGATCGCCGTGAGTTTATGGGGCGGCTTGCAGGACTTGTGGCGCTAGGGTTTACCCTGACAACGCTCACGGGCGCACTCATGCCGAACTATGCCCTTGCCGAACAAGTGTCGTTTAACGACCCGAGTATTCAAGCGAGCTATGTTAAATTTCCCTCGCCCAATGGCTACGGTGAAGGGCGCGGCTATTTAGTAATACCCAATGAGTTATTACTCGCGGGCAGTGCCGCTGGTGAGCCCAAGACTTTAGATCCCAGTAAAAAAGCCGCAGTGGTATTAGTGGTACACGAGAACCGTGGCCTAAATCCCTATATCGAAGATGTGGCTCGCCGATTAGCGGCGCAGGGGTATATCGCCTTCGCCCCCGATGCACTTTATTCTCTTGGTGGTTATCCGGGCAATGATGATGCGGGCCGAGCCATGCAAAGCAGTTTAGACAGAGCCAAAATTGAACAAGACTTTATTGCCGCCGCGCAGTTTTTAAAATCCCATCCTCAGAGCAATGGCAAACTCGGTGCCGTAGGTTTTTGCTTTGGCGGCTATATTGTCAATATGCTGGCCGCGACGATTCCCGATGAACTCAATGCTGGCGTACCTTTCTATGGCACGCCAGCAGCTGCTGAGCTGCGTAGCCGAGTAAAGGGGCCACTTATGTTGCAATTTGCTGGGCTCGATCAGCGGGTAAACGACACTTGGGCCGAGTACGAAACCCAGCTAAAAGCCAACAAAGCCGATTATGTCGCTTATCTTTACCCGAATGTGAATCACGGTTTCCATAACGACTCCACTGGCCGATACGATAAAGCCACCGCCGAACTCGCTTGGGCGCGCAGCTTAGCTTTCTTTGATACTCGACTGCGTGGCTAAGTGGGAGTGAAGCTCCGCTTATTCTGATCTCGCTTACTTTGATTAAGTCGATGAGTGACCGATTCTCGCGCTCTATATCATTCAAGCAAAAGCCGACGCTAGCGTCGGCTTTTATTTTAAATCTCCCACATACCTATGCGGCTTTTATCTTAAATATCCCACATACCTATGTGGGTTAGTCGTGCTCGAGGATCACTTCTTTTAAGCTTTGGATAGTCTTCACATCGAGATTACCAGCTTGTGTGCTCCAGGTGAGTCTTAGATAATTGGCTAAGTCTTTAATCTGCTCGTCGCTTAACTCATCAGCATATCCCGGCATGGCATAAAAGCTGGTGGTGGCGTTGTAATGCTGGCTCTGAATACCTTTTAGTATCACGGCGACGATATTATGAGGACTCGCTTTATCTAAGGTGGCGTTTCCTGCCATCGCAGGGGCGACGTTAGGACGACCTTCACCATTTTGACCATGACAACCGGCGCAGTAACCTTTGTAGAGCGTATAGCCTGGCAGTTCAGGTTTATGGCCGTTAAAGGTGAGCGGATCCGGTTTAAGATCATCGTCGTTATCGAGCAGATAACTGCTAACCGCGCGCATATCATCATCGGTCAAGTGGCTAAAGCTGTGATACACCACGGGATACATGCCGCCAAAGACAGTGCCTTTACGGGAGTATCCTTCGGTAAACAGTGATTTAAGATCCTCATGGGTCCAGTTCTGCCTGTTAAGCTCGGCGGGGCGAATGTCCGATGCTTCAAGCCCTTCGATAATCGCGCCCTCAAAGTGCTTGTCCTGCTCCATGGCAAACAGCGTGTCTCTTGGGGTGTGGCATTCACCGCAGTGCCCTAGGGCATTGACTAAGTAATTGCCGCGGTTCCAATGTTCGCTTTTTTCCTTGCTCGGGGTAAATTTCTTGGCATCGTGTGCGACTAAGTTCCAAGCTTTTAGGCCAAAACGCAGGTTAAACGGAAAGTAAACATCATTGTCGCGATTGGCTTGCTTGATGGGTTTAGTACTCATCAAATAGGCATAAATCGCCTGAGTGTCTGCGTCTGTGAGCAGGCTGTAGGAAGTGTAAGGCATAGCAGGATAAAGGTTGCCGTTGACGCCAACACCGTGGTGCATGGCATCAAAAAACTCCTCGTAACTGTATTTGCCAATCCCAGTTTCTTTATCTGAGGTGATATTGGTCGAGTACACAGCGCCAAAGGGGGTTTCGAACGGCAAACCGCCCGCGAGTTCGCGACCGCCGACCGCAGTATGGCAGGCCACACAGTCGCCTATCTTCATCAGATACGCGCCGCGTGCGATGTCGTTATTCGTATTGCCGCCTTCATCGGCAACGCTGCTGGAACAGGCGAGCAAACCTAGCCCTAAACTCAGGAGTAGATTGTGGCTCAACAGATTTTTTATCCTACTAATGTGCGGGAAATAGCGCGAGAAATGGCGCAGATTGGCTGATGTCATCACAGGGTTAGCCCCTTAGTTTTGAGGATCAGATCTTTGACCGCCGCATAGTATTTTACGTAGCCAGTACAGCGGCATACGTGTTCACTCAAGGCATCTTCAACGACTTTTTCAACTTGATCTTTAGCGATAGGTTGTCGCTCTAATCGCTCAAGCAGTGCGGTTGATTCGTTGACAAAGCCCGAGGTGCACCAACCACATTGAAACGAAAAGTGCTCTAAAAAAGCCTCTTGCACTGGGCTCAGGGCGGTGATTTCGCCAAGGGAGTTTTGTCTAGCATGACCTTCGACAGTGCGGACGCGTTTACCATTAAAACGCTCTACACCATTGATGCAGGTACGAACCACTTCACTCATGCCTTGCTCGTCGTCGACGATCACTGTACAGGCGTGGCATACGCCTGCGCCGCAACCAAACTTAGTGCCTGTGAGGTTCAAGTATTCATGTAGAAACTCAATCATCATCACACCATCGGCGACTTCAATCGGGCCTACGGCTTGGTTATTAATGGTCAGTTTAATAGACTGGCTCATGCCATGGCCTCCTTAATTTTTTTCGCTGTCATAGGTAAATCGTAAAAGCGGACATGGGTTGCTTGATACACGGCTTCAATCAGCGCCGCGACCACAGGGATCATCACCACTTCGGCGATACCACGGCTGGGATCGTTATCAGATAACTGCGGCAATATGGTATGACGTTGATCCCACACGCCCACATGCCGCGCTAGCGGCACCTGATAGCGATTGAGGTTCCACGTACCATTGCCAGCGCCTGCTTCAAATGGCGGTAAGCCTTCATGCAGTGCATGGCCAATCCCCATCGCAAGGCCACCTTGAATTTGCCCTTCGACTAATTCTTTAACAATCACTTTGCCCGCCTCTAACCAAGTATGAGAACTCAGTAGCGTGACTTCGCCATTGCCTTCGTTTACGGCCACTTCAACCAAAGTGGCGCAGGGGGCGTAGTAAGTCACCATGGCATTGTTCAGTTCGGCTCTGGGATAACTTATGGCTTGACGATCGATCAAGTGATAGCCGTTAGACTTCATGCTGGCTTGGCGCGCTTTGATACTCATAGTCGTGTCGGAGGTGGCCGCAAACGTCGCGTTCCCTTCGCCGTATTGCAACGCCAGCGCATCGAGTGCTAAACGTTCTTTAGTGCCAAGAATGTCGAAATCGGCTTCGGCCCAAGCCCAGCGATTAAAGGCATGGCCCATCACGCCGACCACTAAACCCATATCGTGGGCGCGTTTAGCGAGAATATCTAGCGACAATGGCGGAAAGCCCAAGGCGGTTAGCTTGCCATCGACCCAGCGACCATCCCGTGAGTTATGCAAATTAGTTGAGCCCATTGGCGTATTAAAATACAACTCGTTCCAAATCGATACCGCTGCAGGCCATAGGCCGTGGCGATAGATAATATCGGCGGCGATGCGGCTGACATGGCTTTGGTAATAGGCCGACATAGACGCCGACGATGCCATAGCTTTAACCGGTGTCCAGCGTGGATTAGCCGCCATTTCATCTTGGCGTTGCTGCGAAATAATATAAGGATTATCGGTTTGCACTAATTGCATCGCATCCCAAATATCCACTTCGGCGAGTTTTACCTCATCGGCAAAGTTGCCAAGGGCATCGCTGATCACCACAGCTTGGGAGGTTTGCGTGCCTGTGCCCATTTCGATAAAGCCGATTTCTAGGGTGATTTTTCCGTCTTTAGCTAGGCGAACCGCCGCACTTGGCGCTGCTGCACCCGTACCATAATCTTTGGTGGCGATACCAAAACCGACGCCGTAACGCATCCCTGGATGTTTGGCCTCATAGTCCTTTTTATTCACCGCGCGGTTTTGCCACACGGGAGCTTGCTCGGCCATGTCGAGCATTTCGCGGTAACGTAAAGTACCGTTAGGAATCGCGCCTTGAGTATTGCGCTGGCCGGATTCCATCACGTTGGCGGCGCGCAGTTTAAAGGGATCAACCTTTAGCTCGTCGGCGATCTCATGGATCATACATTCCATCGCCGTCATCGATTGCAGCGTGCCATAACCGCGCATCGAACCCGCATCTGGGTTACGCGACGCATAGGCTGTGGCGATAATATCGTTGCGCGGCGTGTAGTAAATGCTTTGCATCGCTGTCGCACCAACCGAGGTCACAGACGGGGTAAAGTTGACTCGTCCGCCGCCATCGACTGTCATCTGCGAAGTTAAGGCTTGGATTTTTAAGGTCGATTTATCCACCGCTAAGCGGCTTTTCATGATGAACGGATGACGCTTAAGGCCAGACTGGAATTGTTCGAATCTGTCATTGGCGAGTCGGATTGGTCCCTTGGCATAAACGGCCGCGATCACGCCGTAATAAGGAAATATCGAATGGTCTTTCGCGCCAAATCCACCGCCGATATAGGGCGAGTGCACCACAAGATGTTTTACCTTGCCTGCCAGTGGGCTAGATAACAGCATGTGCACTGCCATCTCTTGAAAGTCCTGCGGCGACTGCGAGGTAATCACAGTATGAAAGGTTTGGCTAGCCGCATCATACCAGCCGTTAAAGGCTTCGGGTTCCATCATCATAGGATCGATGATCTGGGTGCGATATTCCCGTTCTAACACTTGCCATTGTTGATTGGCTTGGGCGCTAGCAATCTGCTTATCTATCTCACCCGCATAATAAAGCCCGCGCTCAGACACAGTCCCTTTGGCATTCGGATTGCCTAACCATTCTGGTTTGCGATCTTTTACGCTAGGGAAAAACAGCCCATCGTGGAGCGGGCTATATAAATCTTCCCTTGCGCCATTTTCACCTTCAACTCGAATAAGGCGCCAGCTGGCGTACGGGTCTTTCGAGTCCGATACAAACGGCGTTTGCTCACCAAAGCGCAGTAAGGTCTGGTCAAATTGCAGCAAGGACTTAGCTTGCTTAAAGGCGGGGAAACTGTCGAACAACAATATCGCCACCGCATGACCTAAGTAGTCAGCGGTTTGCCCCTCGGCCAGTAACATATTGTCACCGTAAAAATCGGGCAGCTTGATTTTATCACGGGCCAGATCGGCCGCAGTGATCACTTTATAGGGCTTAGCCGAAGCGGGCAGGTGGTCGAGTGAAAAGCCTTGATAAACATGGGAGGCATCGGCGGCGCGAAGTATAAAAGCGTAACCTTGCTGCTTGGGCCAGCCCTCCATGTCCATAGCGCGGTAATCACGGCCATAGACTTTTTGGCCTGTGACTTTCGCTATGCCGTCGTTACGAAACTTAGGTTTGGATTGACCATTAACCTGAGTTTGCCATTGGGCTGCCAGTTCAGGTGAGACAATCGCCGCATTCGCGCGACTCATTTCCCACAACAAAGGGGCCGAATATACGGCAACCCCGCCAATCACACATTGCTTAATAAAGGTCCGGCGTGACGTATTAGATGGTTCCATATCTCAACCTCAGTTGTGCTTCCGTGTAATATCAGCCGCGCTGCATGGTATTGCCCGATATAAGCTTGTTGTCGATCGACTTTTTATTGATTGTTGCGACATAGCTTTGATAAACACTGAATGTAAATTTACATTAGCCACGTTAGCATGTAGGGCCGAAAATGCAAATTTAGGCGGTTAATCGTTGCAGTTTTGACCAAGCTAAATCAGAGTGTAAAACCCGTGTTATCAGGCTTCTACAGTGATGTTCGTACTGTGATTCAACTCAGTTACGTTATGCCTGAATTTTGCTCAGTGCTCTTTGCGCAGAGCCCTTGAGCAATGCACTCAATTGGGGCTTATTTGCATGTCGAAATATGACCATTTGCCAAAACAAGACCGCCTCACACAGCGAGACTTCATGCCACTGCAAAATCAAGAGATAGTGTTATTTGATGGCGATTGGTTTAGTCACATGCATTCATATCAACATTATTAAATCAGTGCTTGCTTAATTACTTGATTTATAATGCTAAAGTTATAGACAAGTGTACGCTATGTCGCTATCTTAGGTTTTTAACAAGGATGAGCTTTAATCGCGTACCCGCGATTCGAGTCACTTGCATCAGGACGATGTGTCTTTTCTCTTTCTTAGATACCCAACTCCTCCTGCAAATTGGTGAATATGCTTTGGCACTTATGCTTGTTGTCATAGTGCTCAGTGGCATTGTGCTCAATGTTCAGCAGTGGACGTTTTGAGCTAGTGCGACCTTGTTTTGATTGATTGATGGCTTGGCTGACGGGTGTTGGCGAAGTGCGGTAGCAATGGGGAAGCTTTGTCGAACGACAAAGTTGAAACGTTTTGATAGTGCTGATTTGTCTGGCTAGCTAATGGGCATTGATATCTCTGTCAATTATCAGTGCAGCTAATTGCCTGCCGCAGGCTTTCGCACTGTTACACCAGTGACTCGCCGTGAATACATCCCTGTAGGCTCTACTAAAACATATATGGACCCATCCGGTTTGCAAGACATTCGATATCAATTTTGAGAAGAGTTCATTGCACCCATATATTCGGCCTCTTATTGAGGGATTCCTCTGGCCCTGATGGATATTTGCTTCTACTGTCCTTATCATCCCTGCGGCTTCATCAGAGCCTGTGTTTTCGTAAGGTTTTTAGTAGATCAGTCTGACTGTCTCATCATCAAATCAAGTGTCTTAGCAACTTGCTGGTTGGTT